>NZ_JABKBZ010000036.1:0-56468 GCF_013166635.1 Lentimicrobium sp. S6
TAAAAAAGGCTATAATTTCAATCTACACTAAATATTATGCCTTGTGAAGCAAAACATCAATTCATATTTGCTACTCTTTAATCCGAACTCTTTATTCTGATTCTCCCCATAAAAATTAACATGAGCCGTCTTTATCTAGATAAATAATCATAGTCTAGGCAAAGACGCTCGATTTTTTAATGCTTATTAATATAGCATTTTTCCTTATCTCAAGTAAAAATAACTATCTTAGCAACGCTATCTGTGATGGGTGTGATTTTTAAATTATGCCCAATAGAAACAACGCTGCTAAGTGTAAAAATAAAAGCTGAGACAATAGTGAATCCAAGAGTTGTAGCCCGTTTCAACAACTTTGAAACTTGACAGGAAAGGGCCATGCAGTCGGCTACATATTCTTATACTAAATGTTTTAAATCAAACCATTTAATATGCCAAAAGAAAAAATCATCGAACTTAAAATCTATGACAAAAAAACTGGAGTGATCAATACGCTCGTTATTTGTGGATCGGAATGGGACTTTTTTTATCCCCTTTGCTATCATTGTCCTAACCCATACCAATGAAGAAATCTCAGCAAACCCATTCCTTAAAGGATATAGCTATTTGATGATCCCTTTAGTGGTCGTATGTGGAGCTTATAAGGTTGTCGATTCTTATGAAACCCATATGAAGAAACACGGCCCAATAAGCTCCTTAACACTATCTGATAAGGCAATAGAATTATTCAACAAGGAATTTACCTACTCAAACTTACAACATATTACTATTCGACTCAGGGATGAGAAAGTGCAACCATTGCATTCAGCAAACAATTATCTTAAAATTGAAACTTTTAATGACACATATGAACTAGCCCTTGTGATCGACTCTAAGGAAGATCTTGAAACAGTCAAAAAGGCGGTCGCGCATTTTAAATCAAAGGATGTGTCAATCATATTTAAAAACATTTTTTTAAAAACAAAATTATAAGAACGAAATATTTGCACCGTTATTTGCACCGAAAACCTCTGTAGTACCAGTGTTTAAGGGCTATTTGAGTCTTGTTGGGGGTGCTTTTACAGAAAACAATAACAATCATATTTTAAATCCCATATCCAACATGAATACCCAAGCTGATATGGATGTCCTCAGGATCAAAGGCGAATTCGAGAAGAGGTCCAAGATGGAAATCATAAATCTCAAAACCATATGAGGTTTCAAAATGAAAAGCAAAATTTACCTCTGAGCTTCCATCTTCAAAAGTTATTCCTGGCGATACTGCTAAATGTAACCTTTCCATTGGGCTATATCCACCTACAATTCCGAATGTATTGTGACCATGCTCATCAAATACCCGTTCGTATCCAAGTCCTAGCCCAAATTTTGAATGTGGTAGGGAACGAATATAATGAAGGTGAAGTCCATATGCCAATTCTTCGGCATTAGTGAAATACACAAGTGAGTTGGCAATACCAAGCTCGTTTTTGTGATGACTGTGGGTATGATTGTGTTCTGTGTTTTGAGCAAAAAGATTGCTTGAGATTAGACTAGCTAAAATGGCGATATATATCGTTATTTTCATAAATAAGCTTTGATGGGTAGTTATTGTGTTTAAATGATATGAGCAGGCAATTTAGTGAATATAGTTTAATGCTATTGTCGTTTTCAATAAATTAACAAGCTAAGGTGGTTTTATAATTGTTTATCTATTCACCGATAATTTCTATGAAAGCAATCGGGATACAGTATTGTGTATCAGTTGGATGATTGGTGTTTGGGTGCCTAAATCCTGAGAGGTGATCGCGATTTACACTCAAAAACGAATATGAGCCAAGAGGCTAAAAAAGGATGCTTATACCATTCAAAAAGTGGTTTGTTATAGTCCTTTTGATTCTCCAAATACTATTTTTGGTTTTATCTAAGAAACACTTGTTGAGCTAAAAAAAAAGATGCAATTTTACCTCGAATTTAAAAAAAGACTCTAATGATTTTTAGTTCTCTCGTATTCTTATACGTATTTCTGCCAACCGTTTTGTTGCTATATTACATGATCAGAAAGTCTTATAGGAATTATTTACTTTTTTTGGCGAGTCTAATCTTTTTTGCTTGGGGTGGGGTGAGCTACTCTGCTTTGCTCATTGTCTCTATTATTTTTAATTATTTAATTGGAAGGCGGATTGCCGTTTCTGAAAAAGCTAAAGTTTGGCTTTTATTTGGTGTTATTATTAACATATCGCTGTTGGGTGTATTTAAATATGCTGGATTGTTTACCGAAACCATAAATGTATTTCTGGGCTTAACCCAAAACTCATTGCTGCCTATACCTGAAATATTACTGCCCATAGGAATTTCATTTTATACTTTTCAGGCCATGTCCTATTTAATAGATATATATAGAAAAGAGGCTGAAGTCCAAAAAAACATTGCTAATCTAGGCCTTTATATATCATTATTTCCTCAGTTAATAGCTGGACCCATTGTAAGATATCATGATATCTCCTTGCAGATTAATAACAGAGCACATACTTATGAGAAATTTTCAGAAGGTGTATTGAGGTTTGTTTTAGGCTTAGCAAAGAAAACACTGATTGCTAATAATCTTGCTATTGTAGCTGATCAAGTTTTTAATACCCCAGCTGGAGAAATATCTACATTGGCGGCATGGATAGGCATTATTGCCTATACTTTCCAAATCTATTACGATTTTGCAGGCTATTCTGATATGGCTATTGGATTGGCTAAAATGTTTGGATTCGACCTTCTCGAGAATTTTAACTTCCCTTATATCTCTAAATCAATTCAAGAGTTTTGGAGAAGATGGCATATTTCTCTTTCAAGCTGGTTTCGAGATTATCTCTACATCCCTTTGGGAGGCAATAGAATTGGTGTGAAGCGTACTTATGTGAATCTATTTATTGTGTTTTTTGTTACTGGTTTGTGGCATGGCTCCAGCTGGAACTTTGTGGTATGGGGACTGATTCATGGTTTGTTTATTGTTATAGAAAGACTCGGATTTAAAAATACGCTAAAAAAATTACCTGCTTTGTTTTCTGGAACCTACACTTTGTTTATTGCCATGATGGCTTGGGTGTTGTTTAGAGCGGAGGATTTTGGTTTTGCTAAGGAGTTTTATATGACTTTGTTTGGTTTTTCAAACACAACAGATATCGATGTTGATTTAGCATTAATGATAAATTCAGAGTTTGTTTTAAGTTTGATGATTGCTATTTTTGGTGCTTTTGGTGGATTCATGTTGATAAAAAAGCAATTATTGAAGACTTTAAGTACAAACCTCCTCGCAAAACTAAAGCCCATAAGCTATTCTTTATTCATTATCATCATCATGATTTTGGTGACCACTTATTTGGCCAATAGCACTTATAACCCTTTTATTTATTTTAGATTTTAATAGCCAATTATGATGAAGTTAGCTGTAAATATTAGTTTTTTAGTCCTGTTATTCGCTTTTTCCCTGAATCATCTTTTTCATATTGTTCATAAAGAAGATACTTCTGAGAATAGAAAGTTAGCCGAAAAACCTAAACTTGATATTAATCAATTAGATCCCTATCCTAATGCTTATAATGATTATTTTAATGATCACTTTGCTGGTAGAAACTATCTTATTGATATATATGAATGGTTGAATAATAGTGTATATCAGAAAAAAACGAGTAGGGGTAAGTATATCAGAGGAAATGATAATTATGTTTTTGAAACTTCAAAAAACCTGCCTGTTTATACTGGCAAGAAAACCATTAGTAATGAGCAAATAGAGCGTATGGCTCTTGAATTTCAAAAGCGTAAAGAATATTTCAACAACAATGGAATGGAAATGTATATCCTCATTATTCCATCTAAATATAAAGTATTGTCGGAGAAGTTACCTATGCTCATTAGAAAAGGCTCCCAAAATATGGGAGATAGGTTTATTGAATATTTTAAAGCAAATACCAACATTGCTGTTATAGATGGATTGCCCATCTTGAAAGAGAAAGGCAAAATAGATCCTGTGTTTTTAAAATATGATACCCATTGGAATCAATTGGGGGCTTTTTATGTTTACCAAGAACTGGTTCAGAGTATTTATGCTGATATGGGTATTTCCCAATCAATGGATACCTCATTGTTTACTTTTGAAAGCTATGATAAAGAGGGTGGTAATATGAAAAATGCTGCTGTCGATCAAAGTGACTTTGATTTTGGATATCGTATTTCACCAAAGAATATGACCTTTAAAAAGGATTCTGGATACCGACATCATGATCCCGATTTCAGATATGGGGATTTTGAGTTTTGTAGACGATTTAAATCTTCGAATTCTGATTTTCCCAAAGCTATAATTTTTAGAGATTCATTTGGCAATACTAGTTTATCCTTCTTACCTGAGGTTTTTAGTGAAACAGTATATATTTGGGACGATTGGCAGTACAAATTTAATAAGGAAATTATTGATATTGAAAAACCTGATGTGGTCATTTATTCCATTTATGAAACCTATATTGATAGATTATTGCAGGAGCCTTCTTTTGTGGAGCCAGATATAGAGCAGGATAAAGAGGACGTTCAATAGGGAGTCAGCCAATAAATTACCCAAATACAAAGCGAAAAACTTCCTCAATCTTACTGACTGCCACTACTCTAATACCTTTGTCCTTTTGGAGGTTCTTTCCATTATATTTAGAAACCACTATAGATTCAAAGCCCAATTTCTCTGCTTCTGATATTCTTTGCTCAATGTGATTTACCGAGCGTATTTCTCCTGATAAGCCTACTTCTGCAGCAAAAGCAATTTTTTGATCTATGGCCACATCTTCACTACTGCTTAATATGGCACAAACTACGGCTAAATCTATTCCAGGGTCGACTACCTTAATTCCTCCAGCAATATTGAGAAAAACATCTTTAATACTCAACCTAAATCCGCTTCTTTTTTCTAAAACAGCCAATAACATATTGAGTCTACGGGCATCAAATCCAGTAGTGCTTCTTTGAGGTGTTCCGTATACCGCGCTGCTTACCAAAGCTTGAATCTCAATTAGCATAGGTCGCATACCTTCTATGCTTGCTGCTATGGCTATGCCACTCAGGTTATCTTCTCTTTGTGAAAGTAATATTTCAGAAGGATTGCTAACCTCTCTTAAGCCATTGCCACTCATCTCGAAAATCCCCAGCTCCGAAGTGCTACCAAAGCGATTCTTTACAGTTCTTAAAATCCTGTAGCCATAGTTTCTGTCTCCTTCAAAATGTAAAACCGTATCAACCATGTGCTCCAAGACCTTAGGGCCTGCCAATCCTCCATCTTTGGTGATGTGACCAATCAAGAAAACAGAAGTATGGGTTTGTTTGGCAAACTTCTGAAATTCACCAGCACATTCTCTAACTTGTGAAACAGAGCCGGCAGAGGATTCTATATGTTCGCTTTGTAGGGTTTGAATGGAATCCACAATAAGTACTTTTGGTTTTACTTCTTTCACTTGCTGAAAGATTCTTTGGATATTGGTTTCGGTAAGGAAGTAGCAATCGTCGGAGGTGATATTTAATCTTTCCGCTCTCATTTTTACTTGTTGTTCGCTTTCTTCTCCACTGACATATAGCACATCTAGATTCGTCATCTTCATGGCTAATTGTAGGAGGAGGGTAGACTTTCCAATCCCGGGCTCTCCACCCAAAAGTATCACTGAACCCGGAACTAAGCCTCCTCCTAGTACTCTGTTGAGTTCCTCACTTTGAGTATTAAGTCGGCTTTGCTCTTCTACCGAAATATCTTTGAGTTTACGAGCTTTGCTTTTAGCTGGACTAGTTCCTATGGCATTGGCGGTATCGCGCCAACTGTCTTTGGTACTTTCTTTTTCAATAATCTCTTCCACAAAAGTATTCCACTGATTACAACTCGGGCATTTCCCAACCCATTTAGGCGATTGTGCTCCACAATTTTGACAGAAGAATGCTTTTTTTACTTTGGCCATGATCTTATTGTTTTTTTTGAGGAGGTAAAATTAGATAAAAAGCTTTTCTTATTTATCATTTTCTAGATTCATGATGTGATTTTTTCTTCTTAGCTAGTGAATGTTTGTTCTGGTGTATAATACTGTGAATCAGTCAAATGTTAAAAAAATATTTTTTCTTGACCTTGCCTATTTACTGTTATAATTTTAACAAATCGTTTATAATCACTTAAAATCAAAATCTTATGAAAAAATCAATACTTATTGTTTCGAGTTTATTATTTTTTAGTGCCTCCTTGTTTTCCGCTACTTGGCGGGTGAATAATTTCCCAAATGCTCAAGCTGATTTTACCACTTTGTCGGCAGCCATTGAAGCGGCGACTGATGGAGATGTGATTTATATTGAAGGAACGGGCTTAAATTATGAAGAAGGGCAAATTAATTTAACTAAATCACTAACCTTTTATGGTACAGGTTATTTTTTGTTGGAAAATGAAGATACTCAAGCCAATCACTTGCCTGCTGTTGTGAGTGTTATGCTAATTGTAGATGCAGGTAGCGAAGGGAGCCTTTTTTCTGGAATCAGCTTCGTTGGTGGTTTATTATATGTATATACAAGTGAGATTACCTTTGAAAGATGTCAGATTTCTAGCGAAATGAGATTACGAGGCTGGGATCAGGACATCTCTAACTTTATGATGAAACAATGCTACGTTTATGCTAATTTATGGGTTTGGGACATGGCCTATCCATCATCAAATATTGTATTTCAAAATAATGTATTCTTTGATGGCATGAGTTTGAATAAAGACTTAGGGAGTTATGTGGTCAGGAATAATATTTTCGCAGGTCATTATTCTTCTCTATTTGGCGTTAATATGACTGTGCAAAATAATATTATTGATGGAGGAGTCAATTCTAGTGTGGGGAATAATAATTTAGTAGAAAATAATATTATTGGAACAGGAGAGATGCCTGAAATGGGTGAGAACAATATAGGCGGAATTGTGTTGTCGGAGGTTTTTGTGGATTATCCAGATGGCGAAAATACCAGTCCTGATGCTATGTTTGTATTGCAAGCAGGTTCAGTAGCCCAAGGCCATGGTATGGGTGGAATTGATTGTGGTATTTTCGATGGGAATTTTCCCTATATCTTAAGTGGTTTGCCTCCCATTCCACGTATTTACGAATCTAATATTTCTGGTGTTGGAAATACCAATGGTCTACAAGTTCATATTAAAGCAAAATCTCAACATTAATCTAAAGGTCATGAAAAAGCAATTAATAATATTGTTGGCCTTTATGGTCACTTGTTTGTATGGTCAGCAATTAAATCAAGTAGAATATTTCTTTGATGAAGATCCAGGTTTCGGTTTGGCGACTCCCATCAGCATCAATCCCTCCGAAGATGTTGAGATTATTGAAAGTCTCGATATTTCTAATCTTTTGCCAGGTTTTCATAGCCTATTTGTTCGAATAAAAAGCGAAAATGGAAGCTGGAGTAGTGTTTTATCAAAAGGCTTTTATATAGAAGCAAATAAAGGGGAAGCCTCCCTAATTAGTGAGGTAGAGTATTTTTACGATCAGGATCCGGGATATGGAAATGGGTTTCCTTTTCTTGAATTTCAACATCATAATGAATTACAATTGAGTTTTTTGGCAGGAGTGAGTCAATTGGAACCTGGAACTCATGAATTCAATATCAGAACCATGAATGACTTGAATCAGTGGAGTCAGACCTTTTCTCAGCAATTCGACTTGCTCAATTGTGATTTAAGCATTTCTGGTTTTATCTTCGATGCGGATGAAACCCCTATTCCATCTGGTATGTTGGTTCTGTATCAGTATTTTGGCGAAGGATCTGCCGTGGGGGTAGATACGCTGTATCTTGAGGATGGGAATTATGAGTTTTCTCAGGTTTGTCCCAACTCGAATTATTTTATAAAAATAATACCAGAAGATAATAATAGCTTTCTTCCCACCTATTACGGTGATACCCCTTATTGGCAAGAGGCTGCCATCATTTCCACCCAACAATCTAGTCTGTTAAATATGAATATCATGGTTTCCTCTTTTTCGGAAATGGATGCGGGGACTAGTCAAGTGAAAGGACATATTTATCATGCTGAATCAAGAGGAGAGCCTGTTAAAAATGTGGATGTGATACTTGAATTTGATGCTGCTGATGATAAAGGAAACTTTCTTCCTGTGGCTTACAATAGGAGTAATGACATTGGAGAGTGGAGCATGTCGAATCTTCCTATAGGGAATTTCAGAATAAAAGTAGAAATACCTGGTTTAGAAATGGATACTACCTACTATATCCAAATAGCAGAGGATAATACCACTGTGGAAGACTTGAATTTCTATGTAGATTTTAATACTGGAATATTTGTAGCACATATAGGAGTATCTGAATTAAACATGGAATCAAGTATCCAAATATTCCCCAATCCAACATTGGGAACAAATCTTTGGATTCAAAGTGTTAACCCTGAATTAAAAATTGTTGAGCTAATTATTTATAATTATGCGGGACAAACCCAAGACTTAAATAATGGGCTGCACACAAAAAATGCCATTGATATTAGTGAGCTTTCAAAGGGCTTTTATCTTCTGAGGATAAAAACCAACAAAGGGATAATGGTACGAAAAATCATTATTCAATAATATAAATATAGTTAAGTATCACATATTAAGGGTTATATATTTCTTTGCTCTTTAGGGCAGGGGTGAAAGCTATTATGATGATATGAAATGGTTGGAGTAATTTCTTATTATTCTAGCAGAGGCTATCAGAAGCTATGATTCCAAAATGGCATCTTCTGATGGCCTCTAATAATATTAGGGATTTCATTTCATTTTAAACATTTGCATAATAAATAAATCTATTTTGAGTTATACACCAGAAGAATAGAAACTATAAAGTCAAAATTCTTATTATTGTAGATTAGTATCTATACTATAGTTTTTATATTTGGTATTGATATTGATATAATATAAATGATTGAAAATAAATACAATGAATAAAATATTTACATTTTTTGCTCTTATTTTAAGCCTTTCTGTTTTTTCACAAAGTATTAGTATTGGAGATTGGCGCGATGAATTACCCTATCGCGAAGCCATTGCAGTGGCCATAGCTGATGATATCATATACGCGGTTACTCCTTATAGCCTATTCACGCTTAGGAAGTCTGATGAAGTGATGAAACGCTATAGTAAAATTAATGGTTTGAGTGATTTTGGAGTGAGTACTATTGAGTATAATAAAGCTGAAGATGTTTTAGTTATAGCATATTCCAATACCAATATCGATTTAGTGAAAGATGGGGAAATCATCAATATTTCTGATATCAAACGTAAACAGATTTTGGGTAAGAAAACCATTAACAATATTTATTTTATTGACGAGATAGCCTATTTAAGTTGTGGATTTGGAATTGTACTGTTAGATGTTAAAAAGGAAGAAATTAAGGATACATGGTATATTGGTGATGATGGCAATGCATTGGAAGTCTTTGATATAAGTCGTTTGGGAAACGATATTTATGCAGCAACCGAGGAAGGGCTAAGAAAAGCTGATTTATCAAGTCAAAACTTAGCCGATTTTCAGAGTTGGACAGTGGTAACAGAAGTCCCTCATTCTGATGGCGTATTTGATCAAGTAGAAAACCATCAAGGAAAAATATTGGTGAATCATCATCCTGATAATAATTTAGATAGTATTTTTATTTTGCAAGATAATACATGGAGCCCACTTGAAATTCAAAATGTAAGAAGAAATGTTAATTTAACTAGCGGTAATAGATATTTGTATCTATATAGAACTAATGCTCTGGTCCTATATCAGCCAGAACTCGATTCTAGTAGCACTGTTAGCCAGAATGGTCTTTCGTATAGCATGAAGCCTGCAGAAGTAGCAGAGGATTCGGATGGCTCGTTTTGGATAGCAGATGAACTTAGTGGTCTTGTTAATACGATTGACTTTTATCGTTTTAGTAACTATATATTGAATGGCCCGCGAACAGCTAATGTTTTTGATATGAGTGCCCAAGGGAATCGATTAGTAGTTGCACCTGGAGGTCGAGATGATTCTTATGCTAACGTTTATAATAGTGATGGAGTGTTTAGTAAAATTGATGGAGAATGGGTAAATTATTATAAAGGTAAAGATTCTGCCCTTGATACCATCTATGATATGGTTTGTGTTTCCGTTAATCCAAATAATATTAATCAATATGCTTTAGGAAGTTGGGGGCGTGGAGTCACTGTTTTTAATAGTGAAGGCGTAGAAGCGGCCTATGGAATAAGCAATAGCACCTTGACACCATATAATGGTACAACCAAGACATTAAGAATTGGTGGCGTAGCTTATGATGATGCAGGAAGTCTTTGGGTAAATTGTGCATATAGTAATGCATTAATGCATCGTTTGTCTCCAACAGGAGAATGGACTGCCTGGGAATTAGGAGCTTCCAGTGCTCAAGATGTGGGTAAAATGATGGTGGATTCAAGAGGATATAAATGGATGCAAATGCGCCAAGGAGGAAGTAATTATATTTTCGTCTTCGATGAAACTCAAGAGCCAGGAAATCAGTTGAAAGGACTAAATTCTTATCCCAATAATGGAAATATACCAGGAAGTACTGTTACGGCCATTGCTGATGATTTAGATGGCGAAATTTGGCTAGGAACAGATGCCGGAATTGGTGTGATTTATAATGCTTATGGTATATTTAATGGAGGTGATTTTGATGCACAAAGGATTATTGTGGAAAAAGATGGCTATGCTCAATACCTCCTTGAAGCAGAAAAAGTAAAGGCTATTGCTGTGAATGGAGCCAATCAGAAATGGGTGGGTACAGAAAGAGGTGGTTTGTTTTTATTATCCGCAGATGGTCAAGAGGAGATATATCATTTTACAAGTGAAAACAGTCCCCTTTATTCCAATAATGTGGTAGCTATTGATATTTTAGATAATGGCGAAGTGTATATTGGAACCGATAAAGGGGTCATAGTATTTAAAGATAGCCCTGTTCCTCCTGAACCAAAACTTACGGATGATGTTTATGCTTATCCCAATCCTGTTCGTCCAGATTATAATGGTGTCATTGCTATTAAAGGATTGGTAAGAGATGCAAATATTAGGATCACTGATGTGTATGGTGGATTGGTACATCAGAGTGTTTCCTATGGTGGACAAGCCATTTGGGATGGTCATTCCTTGAATGGAGGAAAGGTAAATACTGGTGTGTATTTGGTATATATCTCCGATGATTTGGGGAACGAAACCATGGTGACTAAAATATTGTTTGTGAAGTAGAAATCCTTATTGAAATAGCCTCAATAAATAGATTTAGGGCTACTAAAGATTGAAAAATATTCAGCCCGATATTATAAATGCAATTTATAATATCGGGCTGAATATTTTTTATTTGCGGCTATAATATATTTTGTTATTCCCACTGAACATGCCATATAAAATGATTAACTTTGTTCGCTCAGATGGAAAAACAATGGGTCATATTACCAGAAAGCGATGAGAAAGTTATTTCTCACTTGCAGGATGTTCTAAAACTAGAACCAACTTTGGCTAACTTATTAGCACAAAGAGGAATCACTAATTACGATGAAGCCAAAACCTTTTTTAGACCAGAATTAAGTCAACTTCATGATCCTTTTTTAATGAAGGATATGGATAAGGCTGTGGAAAGAATTGAAGAAGCAATCAATCGTCGTGAGAAGATATTAGTCTATGGTGATTATGATGTGGATGGTACCACCGCCGTAGCATTGGTTTACTCTTTTCTTAAAAAACTATACTCCGAAGTAGATTTTTATATTCCAGATAGATATAAAGAAGGTTATGGGATATCAGTTCAAGGAATTGATTTTGCAGCCAAATCTGGTTATAAATTGGTGATTGCACTTGATTGTGGAATCAAAGCTGTAGATAAAATAGAATATGCCCGTTCCAAAGGAGTTGATTTTATTATTGGCGATCATCACCGACCAGGAGATGAAATTCCCAATGCGGTAGCAGTATTGGACCCTAAGCGTGTGGATTGTGAATATCCATACAAAGAGCTTTCGGGATGTGGTGTGGGATTTAAAATGATACAAGCCTATTCTCAAAATAATACTTTTCCTTTTGATGATTTGAATGAGTATTTAGATATGGTGGTAGTAGCGATTGCTTCTGATATCGTACCCATTACTGGTGAAAATAGAATCTTAGCCTATTATGGCTTACAAAGAATCAATAGTAATCCACGCCCAGGAATAGAAGCGATTTTAGAGTATACTAGCTTTAAAAAAGTACGTCCTAGGAATGTGGAGGATGGAGATTATATATATAATAAAGAATTGACAGTAAGTGATTTGGTGTTTCAGATTGGTCCTAGAATTAATGCTGCTGGGAGGATTGAAAGTGGTAGGAACTCAGTGGAACTATTGATCAGTCAAACCCTTGATGAGGCCTATTCTTTTGCTAAGAAAATAAATGAACTCAACACCGAAAGAAGGACCTTGGATTCTGAAATCACTGAAGAAGCCATGACGGTGATAGAGGATGATCCAGAGGATGATACTAAACTAAGCACCATTGTTTTTAATCCCAATTGGAGCAAAGGAGTTATTGGTATTGTGGCCAGTAGACTGATAGAATCTCATTATCGACCTACTATTGTCTTCACCAAAAGTAATGGTTTGCTCACAGCCTCCTGTCGTTCCGTTCAAAATTTTGACATCTACGATGCCATTGACCATTGTAGTGAGTTGCTAGAGCATTTTGGAGGCCATAAATATGCGGCTGGTTTTAGTCTTAAGCCTGAAAACCTAGATGCTTTTAGAGCCAAGTTTGAGCAATATGTAAAAGATAATATCACCGAAGAATCCCTTACTCCTGAAATAACTATCGATGCTGATATTCACTTAAATGAGATCAATAATAAGTTTTTTAGAATCCTCCGTCAGTTTGCACCCTTTGGGCCTGGTAATATGGCTCCAGTATTTGTAACCACCGATGTGATGGATACGGGTAGTGCCAGAACAGTTGGTAAGAATCATTTAAAGCTAGAGGTGGTACATGCCAATATTTCTGGTTATCCCTTGCCTGCTATAGCTTTTCAGCAAGCAGATAAACTAAATATGATTAAAGGACAAGGTCTTACTTTTTCCATTTGTTACCATTTGGAAGAAAATGAATGGAATGGTCAAAAAAACCTTCAATTAAATATTAGAGATATCAAACCCGATATGGAGTAAGGATTAGTTGGATAATGTTTAACTTCTTCTGGTTGATATTCATACTAATTCTCTCGATTATCACCTAAAAAAGCAAGCACATAAGAAGAAAAGGTGCTAGGGATTTGGTACATCATACCATGGCCACTATCATATACATTAATCAAGGTGGAGCTTCTTATAGAATCATGGAGGATGCTAGAATTTTGGCAGGGGACCACTTTATCTTTATTTCCACAAATGAGAAGCACAGGCATTTTGAGTTGATGGAGATGACCCACAGATCCGCCCAATGGTTCTAACCATTTTTGAACCGCTTCATATTCCATTCCTATTGTTTTGGGATGGTAAGCTTCTGTTGCATGTGGCAAAACTAACCATGGTTTTGGATGTTTGGCTAACCAATCGTTTGGGAATAACGTTTTTAGTAAATCTAAGGATGAGGATTTTGGAGAACTAAGTATCCCAATGATTTCTTTTGAGGGATTGATGGTGATACCATCTCCAGGGTCTGTTGCATATAAAATCAATTTCTTTAGTTTTTCTGGGTATTGAATAGCAAACATCTGTGCCACATATCCTCCCATGGACCATCCCAATATATGAGCTTCTTTTATGCCAATGGCCTCCATAAATTCACTAAGATCTTTTGCCAATGAAGCCATAGTAAATGATGTGCCAGAATTGGAGCTTTTCCCCATTCCTCTGTAATCAAAAACAATGACTTGATAATGTTTTTGAAGGGCTTCAATGAATACATTACTCCATAAATCCATATTGGTGGCGTATCCTGTACACAAGATTATTGGGCTTCCTTCTCCATAGACACGATAAGCGATTTTGGCGTCTGTGATTTCTGCATATAGAATGCTGGAATCTGGATTTGCAAGTGTTTTATTAGGAGCGAATAAGGAAAGGAAGAGGACAAGGATGAACAGGTGAATGGCACTAAATGATGTTCTTAATGTGTTTTTCATGTCGATTATATTAAGTGTAATGATTGGTTTTTTCTTCTTTCAGCAGGCAGCGTTTCGGAAAGTGATAGGGAGAGTTCTCTTCTTTAAGCCACATGATGATCTTGATGACTCCTGCATAATTTAATAGAATTCCTAGAAGGATACCTATGAAATAATCGGATGCTTGAACAAGGTGTTCTGTATGTATGATATAGAAAAACATAATACTCAAGGGTAGGAATAGTAATACACTAGTGGCCATTCCAGCATTATAAAATGTTTTGCCCTTAATGTTAAAAATAAAGCTGTGAGCAATGATGTTTCCTGTAGAAATCAGGATGGTAGCCATACCCAACCATATTGCTTTTTCAGCGAATACAATGGCCAGAAAATAAGTCGTCCATCCCATAAAAACATTTACAAATACTGCGGATTGGGCATTTAAGGGATATCTGTCGGGCTTTTGGCTTTTAAACATCATCATATTTACCATGCCCGGAAAAGTACCCACAATTCGATATTCCTCCAGTTGATGAAGGAATAAACTCAATAAGCTCAAGCACATTAATAGTTGATAGAAACTCATATTCTGGCCATTTAATAGTAAAATTACGATAAGAAAGAGGGCGAAAAATCCTCCTAAATCATACCAATGGTTTCTTAGAAATTTCATGATGAAAGCCGTTTATGTTTAAAGGTAGTGATAATATTTTGAAAATGAACATTATAGATTCGTGTTTTTGCGGCTTTTTTTAGATTCTGCTTTTGTTTTCTGCCATATTTTTGAATATAGAGCTTTTTAGTAAGTTAGATAAATTCAATTTTGATACTTAACATTTATTAAAGCCACCATATATTTCTTTTTCTTATTTTAGCGCATTAAACAATTTGAATGAAACCGCAAAAGAAAGTCAGTAAAAGAAAACTTCAATCCTCCTACCTTACCACTATTGTAAGTATTACTTTAGTGCTTTTTATGTTAGGCTTGTTGGGTCTGATATTGCTTAATTCTAAGAAGTTGGGCGATCATGTAAGAGAAAATATTGGCTTTAGTATCATCATGAATTCAGAAGTAAAAGAAGCTCGAATTATGGAGCTGAAGAAGAATTTAGATGCTTCAGATTTTGTGAAATATACCGAGTATATTACCCCTGAAGAGGCTGCTGAAGAATTACAAAAAGAACTGGGAGAAGATTTTATTGGCTTTTTAGGTTATAATCCACTCTTACCCAGTATCGATTTACGCTTGAATGCACAATATGCTAATGTGGATAGCCTTAAAGTAATAGAAGCTCAATTGCTTCAGAATACAGATATTAAAGAGGTCTATTATCAAGAATCCTTAGTGGAGATGATTAATGCCAATGTGAGAAGAATAAGTATCTTTATTCTAGTGTTTAGCTTTTTATTATTGGTCATTGCCATTGCACTGATTAACAATACCATCCGATTATCGGTTTATTCTAAACGTTTTCTAATTAGAAGTATGCAATTAGTAGGAGCCACTAAGTCATTTATACGAACCCCATTTATCCTAACCGGAATATTGCACGGTCTTTTAGCGGCATTATTCGCCTCTATGGCTTTGGTTGGGATTTTGTATTTCTTATTACAGCAGGTCCCCGATTTAGTAACCATAAACGATTTTAAACTCTTTGCGGTATTGTTTGGTTTTGTGATTGCAACGGGAGTTATAATTACTTGGTTATCCAATCTTTCTGCAGTTAATAAATACTTGAAGGCCAAGCCCGACGAATTATATCAATAGAAAAGAAACATATTTACTATGAGTAAAATAGATAATAAACAAGAGAACCCAGACAGAGAGGTTTTTGTATTTGGAAAAGAGAATTATAAATTCTTATTCATTGGATTAGGTTTGATTGCACTAGGCTTTATCCTAATGATTGGAGGTGGTTCTGAATCTCCTGATGAGTTTAATGAAGGTATTTTTAACTTTCAAAGATTAACCTTAGCCCCTATTTTAATTTTGGCTGGTTTTGGTGTGGAAGTCTATGCCATCATGAAAAGAAACAAGTAGTACTAAGTTCCAGATTTAAAGAATAATAATGAAGTTCAAAGTTTTTAATTAAGCTTTGAGCTTTTATATTTTACTTGGGTCTGCTAATTATTTTTATTATATTTGATAGAATCACCAAATAAAAATCAGAAATGAGTTGGATAGAAGCATTAGTTTTAGGAATTATTCAGGGTTTAACAGAGTTTCTCCCTGTAAGTAGTAGTGGTCATTTAGAGTTGGCGAAATTTATTCTTGGCGATACCAGTTTGCCCGAAGATAGTATGCTGATGACAGTGGTTTTGCACGCTGCTACTGCTTTGAGTACTATCGTTGTTTTCAGAAAAGATATACTTGAAATCATTGTGGGTTTGTTTCAATTTAAGTGGAATGAACAGACCAAGTTTTCCTTAAAAATTATCATTTCCATGATTCCTGCAGGTATTGTAGGTGTATTCTTCAACGAAGAAATAGAAGCTCTTTTTGGTGGAAGATTGATGTTGGTGGGCTCTATGTTAATTCTAACTGCAGTTTTATTATTAATGGCGGATAGGGCAAAAACAACGGATAAAGGAGTAGGAAATTGGCATGCCATCATCATTGGTATTTCACAAGCTATTGCTATAATGCCAGGGATTAGTCGTTCAGGCGCTACTATATCTACTAGTGTGTTATTAGGTATTGATCGTTCCAAAGCCGCCCGTTTTTCTTTCTTAATGGTAGTTCCATTAATTCTTGGAGCTATGGCCAAAGATTTAATGTCGGGTGAAATTAATTATGAAAGCTCTCAGATGCTTCCTTTAATAGTGGGGTTTATTGCTGCTTTTATCACAGGAATTGCTGCATGTACTTGGATGATAGCATTGGTTAAGAAAGCCAAACTAAGCTGGTTCGCTTTATATTGTTTCATCGTGGGAGTCATTGCTATTGTTTATACCTTTGCGGTCTAATTAAGATTTTAATGGAGATTAATGAAAAACCCGACTTTAGAGCGGGAGAAGTATTTTTGCTAGACAAGCCCTATGAGTGGACTAGTTTTAATGTGGTGAATTCCATCCGATATCAAATGTCTAGGGTTACTGGTTTTAAAAGAAACAAAGTTGGGCATGCAGGAACTTTGGATCCTCTTGCTACAGGACTACTTATTATTTGTACTGGAAAAGCTACCAAGCAAATAGACAGTTATCAAGCCCAAATTAAGGAGTATACCGGAACCTTTAAAATAGGGTCGACGACCCCTTGTTTCGATAAAGAACAAGAAGAGGATAAGCAATATCCCACGGAGCATATTACTGAAGAGATGATTCGTGAGGCTACAAAGTACTTTATGGGTAAGATAGAGCAGACTCCTCCTGTGTTTTCAGCTATTAAAATCAAAGGGAAGCGAGCTTATGATTATGCTCGAAACGATGAAGAAGTGGTGATAAAACCCAAAAACATCGAGATTATGGAATTCGAAATCACTGATATCAGAATGCCAGAAGTTGACTTTAGAATAGTTTGTTCTAAAGGAACTTATATTCGGTCTTTGGCACGGGATTTTGGATTAGAGCTAGATTCTGGAGCCTATCTAATTGCTTTGAGGAGGACCAAGATTGGAGACTATGATGTAAAAGATGCTTTGACTCCTCAGGAATTTAAAAAGAAAATGCATGGTTTCTGGCCTGATCTTATTCAGGATGTTGAATAGAAATTTTATAAAACCAGTAGCCAAGGTATAAATGGAATACTACCTGAAAAGCACAAACTATCATTAAAGATGTTTCTATAGTCCCATCTGTAAAATGTCCTATAACAAAGGCAATAATCACCATGATATTCATACTTAAACTAAGCGCAAAAAATCTTTTCTGATTTTGAGTGATTAAAGGAATATGTGTGAAAGGAGAAATAAGAAAGTTTAGAAATAACCAAGGGCTTAGAATTTGAGCATAATGTCCTGCAATAGCCCAATCTTTACCCAATACAAAACCAAATATCTGGGTTCCAAATATCGCTAATAGTATAAAGATGGGTAAACCTAATAAGGCCATCATCTTTACTTGGCTGGTAAATAACGCTCTAATATCTTTATCCTTTTGCCATTGTTCACTTGCTTTTTGATAGAATACTTGTCCCATAGCTGAACCAATAAATCCGGCAGGAACTTTTACTATTCTTATCATTCTGCTATAAAACCCTAAAGTAGCATCGGAGAAGAATCGCGAAATAATTATATTCACAATACTCTGTTGTCCTATGTCGCTTAATACATGTAGAGAGTTGATTTTTGGGAAGTCAGAATGCTCTTTTGCTTGTCTTACTATCTCTACTCTATTTACTGACTTTAGCAAACTCATATCATTTCTCCAGAACTTGAAAATTAAAGGAAGACTTCCAATAAACCATCCACTAATTTGCCCCCAGATTAATCCAATGGAATTAAATCCTAAATATCCAGTTCCTATACTAACAGAAGCATTGGTGCTACTTTGACTCACCTTGGAATAGGCAATGTTTTTATAATATTTCTTTCGAGTTGCCCAAAGATTAAAGCTTTGAAAAATGCCACTGACCAAAACAAAAAGAGGAACCCATTTTAGAAAAGGAAATAAAGCTGGAGACTTTGCTATTTGCGAAATTTGTTCTCCAAATATCCATACAATTATTCCGGAGAGAATAGTCATGAGGAGGGCAATGGTTAAAGATAAGGCCAATATATTTATCGCTTTATCATCTTCTTTAGGAAGCACAATAGCCATTTCGTAACGAGCAGTGGCCAAAGCAGAAAAAAGAGTTGCAACAGCTAAAAATAGGGCCAAAATACCAAATTCGGCAGGGGTAAAGAGTCGGACGAGAATAATTTCAGAAGCCAGCGGAATAAGTTGTGCCAAAGTGCTGCCACTCAGAATAGTGAGGACAGGGCCCATAAATCCCGATTTTTTAAACTTCTCTATCATTCATTTCTGCCTTGGTGGAGATAGAAAAACTCGATGGGTCTGGTGATTTTGTCAAAAACAAAATATTGAACCATCAACATTTGGTTATTATGCCAGCCATACATTCTATCATAATCATATTCAGCTTCAAAACCATGTAATTCTTCATCGTGCAAGCCTTTCATTTTGAAAGTTTTTATCTCATGTTCTTTGCCATTGGTTTCTTTTACCTTAATGATGTAAACAGGTTGTGAATGAATAATAGAATCTACCTTAGTCTCTTGCATATCGTCTAACAAACTCTCGTAGTTGATGTCTTTAAAGGCATCTAAAAAAGTATATAAGGCCACGGTATCATATACAGGTAGTATTTGACGGTTCACCAAAGACATGATCTCATATCCCTTATCCATTTTTCTGATTTGGTAGGACTTACTTGGATGCTCTGGGGATTCCACAGAAACTTCAGCAATTCTATGATATGGGATTTTGAAAATTTCATGACTTAGCCAGTCTTTAGGATTAGTTGTGAAACGAGCGGCCACAAAACCTCTAAATCCTGGCAAGGTTACTACATAAGGTCGTTCGGCTCCTTCTAAAAGCATGACCGTTCCTTGATTGTCTTGGGTGGCATTCCCCACATAAAAAACCTTAGATTTATTCACGTAAGGGAACAACTTTAATGAGCCCATATTGATATAATGGTCGTTTTGATAAACTTCAACCTTAATGGAATTACCAGCCATCACCTTTACTACATTATTATGAGCTTTTTGAGAAACAGGGAATTTAACTTCTAATCTCTTTAAAGTGGTCAATAGCATTTCCATATTTAATTGATGGGCTTTGCCATTGCCATTTAATGTCCACCCTAGATCTGTCCTTTCAAAAGTAAGAGACTTCCCATTTTTATCGGCCATATATATTTTTACAATGTTGGCAGTGTCTTTAGTCGCGAAATTTGATTCACTGCCAAAAAGGGTAGAGTTTTTATCGGTCATTACAAAGCTAATGGCTATAATAACCAAAATAATCATTGTAATTAAAACGAGTTTGTTCTTCTTCATTCTATATCTTTTTCAAAAAAATGTCAATCAATAATTAATTCTTCACGGTATATTTTCTTTTTCTTCTCCATTGAAGAAACAAGGCCATGATAAAGATCAGGACAATGGGCGTCATTACATTTAACGATTTGATCAGCAACATATTCTCGTCCATCTTGTTTTTGTCCAATAGACGAAGTTTTATCTCTCTACTTCTGATGCTGATTAAGCCATTCTTATCTATTAAATAATTCATGGCATTTAAGATGAAATCTTTGTTCCCAAATGTCTCTCGAGTATACTGGTCAAATCCTAAAGGAAGTGGATAGCCTTTGCTATAATGTAACTGATTCTTGATAATATCACCATCTGAAACAAATATTTGAGCTGTTTTTTTACTTGCTTTTTGAAATCCTATGCTGTCGTTATTGGCTAATTTAGGTGGGATTCTGTTGGCAAATAATGAGGTGAACTCCCCCTCAACCAATACGGCAACCATTTTAGGTGGCAGATTATACATCCTAGGGTCTGGTGGATTATCCATAATCTGTAGATCGATAAGTGCAGGTGACTTAGATATTCGGGTATAATCGGAGGAGGCCAATAAAGCAGTTTTCTTTACATTTTCAGACTTTACCGTATCTAAAGTACCAGAGAAATCAGTCATAATGGAGTTCATATTATTCACTATCGGATGCTTACTGGCACTGGTTAAAATAGGAAAATAAAACCAAGGTAGGAATTCCTGTCGGGGTTGGTCTCCAATCATACCTGTAACAATAGGGATAGGCCGAGCATTTAAATCCATTAATAACTCCTGATTCATCCTCACTCCATATTTGAAGAACATATCATTGAGATTCAAATCTAATCCAAAACCTAAAGTTGTTCTGGCGTTTTGAAGGCTATCCATGGAGGCATAAACAGGATCTACGAGCCATAATACTTTACCACCTCTCATGATATATTGATCGATGATGAATTTGTCTTTTTCAGAAAATGCAGAATCCGGTTTAGCAACAATAATGGCGTCAAATTTATTGGTGATGATGATTCTTCCGGTACTGTCGTAGGTTTTGAAATCGGAAAGACTAGTTATTTGTTCATTCAAGCGAATATTGGTCACACTATAATGTTCTGATAAAGCATTACCTATATCTGCTGTTTCTTTTTTACTCAACTCACCATGACCTTCTATAAAAGCTATTTTGGCTCTGGTATTTACTGCCAATTGGCGGATGACGCTAGCCAAGGTGAATTCCAAATTCTCAACAGAACTATTTAAAACTTCTTCCGGAGGCATCCCCAGTTGGGTTTTCAATAATTCAACATGCCCTTCGGCATTCATATAACTCACAATGGCTCCTGGGAAGATAAGTTGTGCGGAATTTCCTGTTTTGTCGTTTACTTGAAGGTTGGTGGGTTGTAAGCCCTTTTCCATGAGTAATTTATAAACCTTGTTTCTTTCTTCTTCATCGCTGCTTTCGGAAGGGTTAGAGAATTCAAACTCAATATATTTGCTATAAGCCCTAAACTCATTAAGCATTTCCTTGGTTTCGTTTCTTAAGCGTTTGAAACCAGCAGGGAAATCCCCATCTAAATAAACTTTGAAGAATACATATTCATCTAGGTTTTCCAGCATATCGATGGTGGCAGGAGAGAGGGTATATCTTTTTTCACTGGTGAGATCGAATCGGGTATACACATAATTCGAAATGATATTGATGGTCATGATGATGATAAGACCATAAACCAGCTGTAGTATATTATTTCTTCGGTGATTGTTTCTTGTGTTTTTCATGTCAGCTTACCATTTACGTGATTCAAGAGATATTTTAGTTAACATGATGAAAACAGCAGCAAAGCTGAAAAAGTAGATTAAATCTCTAGTGTCAATCACCCCTCTACTCATGGAGGCGTAGTGGGCACTAATTCCCAAGGACTTAATAAATAAATCTACTGGACCAAAAAGGTCAAGAGAATAGATGATCTCGAAGCCTAAATAGCTAAAAGCAGTGATAACAATGGCTAATATAAAGGCTACAATTTGATTGTCAGTTATGGAAGAAGCAAAAAGGCCAATAGCTACAAAGGCTGCCCCTAAAAATATTAATCCAATATAGGATCCCCAGGTGCCACCTAGATCTACATTTCCTGCCGGAAAACCAAAGATATAAATGGTGATTAAAAATACTAGAGTTGGTAAAACACTAATGATAACCAAACTTACACCTGCAAAGAATTTAGCCATAATGATTTGTAAATCACTTAGGGGTTGGGTGAGTAAGATTTCTATGGTTCCTGATTTCTTTTCCTCGGAAAACATGCGCATGGTAATGGCAGGAATGAGGAATAAAAATACAAATGGGGCCATGAGGAATAAAGATTCCATGGAGGCGTATCCAAATTCTGGGATGTTAAATTCAGTTGGAAAAACCCATAAGAAGAGACTGTTGATCAATAGAAAAACGATGATCACGATATAGCCTATCAATGAATTTAAAAACGAACTGATTTCTTTTATGTATAGTGTAAACATTGCTTAAGAAAATCCTGATTAATAGCTGCAAATGTAATTAGTTTTTGGGAAATAATAGCCCAAGATTTAAATGCAGGATTCAATTTTGATTTTTTATGAATAAACTAGCAAATGATTAAAATAGATCCTCAAAAATTTGAAAAACAGATTTCATATCTTTAGCATAAGCTAGCAATCCCTCTTTATGTCCTTTCATTAAAAATAGGCCTTCGTCTTCTTGCTGATTTCGGATAAGGAATTTCACTGCGCTAGCCATATCTGTTGTTCCATAAGGTATGTGAGAACAGGTGGAGGGTAAAGAATGATAATATCGGTTCCAAAGTTGAAGATGATGGATATGGAGGATGGCATTAATTTGTGGAAGCTCTTGATAGATGACAGCATGAGTTAGTGATTCGGAGGAGGCTGCTATTGGTCCAGTGCACCAGATCTTATTGTTTTTGATAGCCCATTGATGAACCAAAGAATAGTGGTTTGAATTGGATGGTGTAATGGAGCCTGTGGCGCTACCGCTGACTAAAAATCCACCTTCTGCTCGTATGCTAATATTTCCATAACCAATTCCATTTTCATAAACTCCAATATATTTCTTTTCATGGGCCAAGTCTCTATAATATATAAGCTCCTCCAGATTTTTTGTATTTTGTAATTCTTCTTTTTTCCAATCATATTGGAATTTAATAATACCATCGTCGCTCATTATGATTTCCTTTCTGGATATAGGTTTAGCATTTCTTCTTCATTGGCTTTGCTGATTCCTCTTTCTGTGATGATTCCTGTAATAAGTCGAGCAGGAGTAACATCGAAACCGTAATTTACGGCAGGGCTATCTTTCGGACAGATCAGAATTTCTTCTATTTTGTGTTCTTTACTCAGTCCACTCATGTATTTTATTTCATGTGCATCTCTTTCTTCAATGGGGATTTCTTTAATACCATCCCTTAAATTCCAATCGATGGTGGAGGAGGGTAGAGCTGCATAGAAAGGGATATGATTGTCAAATGCGGCTAATGCTTTTAAATAAGTTCCTATTTTATTGGCTACATCACCAGTTCTAGTGGTTCTGTCGCTTCCCACTATCACCATATCAACCAAACCATGTTGCATAAGGTGGCCACCAGTATTATCTGCAATGATGCTGTGTGGTATGCCATGCTCTTTTAATTCCCAAGCTGTTAATGATGCCCCTTGATTTCTGGGTCTAGTTTCGTCTACCCAAACATGAACTGGGATTCCTTTTTCATGTGCTGCATAAATGGGAGATAAGGCCGAACCATAATCCACAAAAGCCAACCATCCTGCATTACAATGGGTGAGAATATTAAGTGCTCTTTGAGGATTCTTATGATGAAGCTCTTGTAATACTTGTAGTCCATGTTGACCAATTTTTCTGCACATTTCTGCATCTTCGTCAGCAATTTGATTCGCTATAGCTAGTGCTCTATTTTTAAGCTCCTCTAATTCTATAAGATCTTGCAATTCTACTAACATTCTGTCAATAGCCCAGCTTAGGTTTACAGCCGTTGGACGGGTAGATTTTAGCAATTGAGCTGCTTTAGTGAGTTTGGAATCAAAGTTATCATTTTGTTTTAAAGTCAAGCAAGCCAAATAAATCCCATAGGCACCAGAAGCTCCAATGAGACCCGCTCCTCTTACCCACATGTCTTTAATGGCTTCGGCTACCATGCTGTATCTGTTGAGTTCCTTTATCACAAATTGATGGGGGAGGAATCTTTGATCAATAATTTGTACTACTTCTGGCTTCTCCGGGTTTACCCAAATGGTTCTATATGATTGGTTACCAACTTTCATTTTTATTCAAAGATAAAAAAAAGAGCTGTCGGTTAGAACAGCTCTTTTGATGATTGATGTTGATTAATTCTTTTATATTCTTAGTCGATGTGATAAATATTCAAATCGTTTCTGTAACCACTCTTATTCATATACCAATCTGGATAATTACTGCCGCTTGTTTCCACCCAATTGATGAATTTTAAATGTGCATCGTTAATTGGTGATTTTTCTAGAGCATAGTCAAGTTTACTAGCAATGTTTAAACCGAATGGTAAATTAAATTCTGTTTTGTAATATCTTCCTTCTTCAGGATTAGAACGGTCAGAATACTGTCCAAAATAACTAGCATCCACCAAATCGGTAGGTGTATAATTGGCTAGATGAACTTCGCGGCCTCTTTCACCATTCACAAAAATGAATGGGTTGAATGGTGCTAGTCCAAAGTCAGCTACATCCATGGGGCTACTTAGTTTTATGCTTATTGTCATGGTATCAGGAACAATAAACTCTTGGCTCTCTTTGGTGTTTCCATGTCCATGGTCCCAAGCATCGTCAAATACAATCACAGTAGCATTGCTTTGTCCTGCTTCAGTTCCATTGGCATTGGTAGCGATAATATCGTGTAATAAATTTTGACCGTTGATGTATTCGATATCTGCAGGGTCTATTCCTTGCATCTCGAATCCAAACCCATTATGGAAGCTAGCTCCAATGGCTCTCACCACAAATTTAGCATCTAATTTCACTACATCGTTTTGAGCATTAGTGATTCTATTAAAATTATAATCGATAACGAGGTCGTTGAAATCATAATCACCTACTGATGGCCATAAGTCTTCAAAGGCAAGAGTTCCGTAATGGTCTAAACTGCTATAATAATTATTGAAAGCCAGTTCAGGGTCTTCAGGATATTCGTCAATTCCATCTTCTATACCATCACCATCTGTGTCAGTTGGGTCAGAATCAAGAGGAGGGAAGTTGATAGTCTCAACAGCGTCGATAGGGTCAACATAGGCATAGAAGATAGCATCGTTGAAATCATTATCACCACCTGGGCGAATTAAATCTTCGAAGCTAATGACAAAGGTATTCTCGCCCTCGTTATGCAATAATACCACGTGTTGTCTATACTCTTCATTAGGTTCGGGATTTAAAATTTTGTCACTGAAAATTGCTCCAGCGCCTGTGCTCACAGTTTGAGAAGTCTGATTCCAACCATTACGAAGCAAAACCCAACCTATAACAGTTTCAGCAGGAAAGCTTCCTAAATGCACTTTGCTTCCTGAGTTTAATTTACCACCACTACCTCTGTAGGAAACATTAGGAAAAATGATCTTGCATTCTTCAATATCTTCAATAGTTTGAGGAGGGAAATCTCTATGATATGTATAATAACCAAGGGCATTGGTGTATCCAGCTCCTTCGTGCACAAAAGTAACCCATACATCAGCATCGGCAACAAGAGTTAAATTTTGACGATTGACATCGTAAAGGTATTCAGGATGATATGTTGGTACAGGACGATTTTCGGGAAGAGCGGTGTTAATTTGTGTCATTAATTCAGGAGAAATATCGTCTCCAGGAGATTCTAGATAATTAGGTACGCCCCATCTATTATAGCTCCCCATATAATTAATGGTCATGTTAGTAGCATGACTTGATTTTAAAGCTTTTGCTAGTGGTGCAGGAGTAAAAACTTGATTTAAGGCTGTTTCTTCACTGCCTCCCAATGTATAATTAATGCGACCATCAACTATAGGAACCATGGCTTCATTAACAAATCCAATATGATTGGTGGCAATAACCACTTCTGATAAATGACCAGGGAATTTATAATCTAATTCAAATATACCATTCGCATTGCTGATACCATTAATGATAACAGAACCACCTTTGTCTTGAAAGTCGGTTAAGATGCTCACCTTTACGTTTGGGAAAGCATTGTCACTATGGTCTAAAGTTTGAATTTCGATGCTGGCTGTTGTAGAAGTTTCCCAATTGAAATTTGCTGCTGCTTTCACATCACCCATGCCTGATGCGTTTTGAGATGTTGCATTTGGATCTTGTTCCAGTTTTGGAAGGTGCTTAGCACATGAACTTACTAATAGGCTTCCTGCAAATAAGAAGGCAAATAATCTAAAATTTTTCATTTTCATAATATTAGCTCCGACTCAAGGAGTGTTTATTGACTCTATTCACTAATGTATATGCAATATCGATACTTTTTGTTTACCATAATATAGGAACGTAGCGATATTGTTAGCAAATGTAGCTATTTAACTCGTAAGTGTGAATAAGTAAATCCAAAAATCAGAACATTGTCCAGAAAATGTCCAAAAGGTTTGGGCTCGGAAATTTGTTGATAAGGGTATTGATGCTTTCGATGAAATCAGGATTGCTAACAATTACAAATCCGTTTGATGGGTCAAAACTGAGGTTACAAGATGTGAGTGACACTTGCGTTCCGGAGAATAAAAAAAGCCAAAACATAAAAAGTCTTGGCTTGATATTTTACATGGTTTCCATTAATTATTCAGGAATACCTTCTACAAAATTCAAATCAGGAAGCGTTTTTACTTTGCTAATGGTTTGAAGGTTCATTCTGTAGAACCCTCCCCCACTAGATCTTCCTGCATAAATTCCGTATCCATTTTCGATATTAGTAAAAGCTGGGCGATCAATAACTAAAGAAGAACTGGGTTTGTTCACTTCTAAATAGGTATTGAAAGTATCGTCGGCTGTACTTAAAATCAATTCGATTTGGCCATAATAACGTTTAAGATTTCCAGCAGGAGGTATGTTATTCATGAGGTTAGCATAGAATTCTTCTCCAATATATGGGACTTCCATATTTTCACCACCTGTTAAGGTAAGTGAGGAATAAGTAGGGAAAACCCAATCTACATATTTGTATTGACGAGTGGTGGTGTCATTTAGTATTTGTTCCATATAATGAAAGCGAAGATTGAGCTGGTAGGTTCTCGCATTTGCGATACTCTTAAATTCTACTACTTTGTCGCTTTCAAAAGTGATAGAGAAATTGGGGTAATCAAATCTCAAGCCACTACCATTGTGAAACTTTGAAGTGGAAGTGATAAGGCTCCCTGTTTTTGGGTTGCTAATTTCCAAATCATAATTGTTATCAGAATTGAATTTGCCTTTAGTCACCGCATAATATACTTGCATTTTGGGAGCGTAAAAGATGCCTTCATTTTTGTTAAAAATGGTTACCGTATCAAAGGTAATGGTTTGATTTCCTGATTTTATTTTTACATCTAATTTATATGGATAAAGGTTGGAGTCGGCAATTTGTGCTGATTGATAAATGTCTCCATTAGTTAAATAGGCTCTTTCGATTCTAATATAACTAATACTATCGTTAGGGTTCATTAACCCATAAACTATGGTAATATCTTTAAAATCATCTAGGATTTTTACATCTTTATCGCAACTCATCCACATAAATGGGATGGTGAGAAATAATATTATCGCGTATAATCTGTTCATATCTATCAATTATGGTAATGTTGCACAAAAGTACACATATTTCCTTTGTGGCCTTATTTTACAGTAAATATTTAAGGGATTCTGATGATTTTAGGTGATTAACCAAGAAGAATAAAGAAGATGAAATGATTTAGCATTAGAAAACACCTTTTTTAAAATGGGATATTGTTCTATTTGTAGAAATCGTTGTAAAAGCCTGATAAAAAGGTAGATAAACTACACTTTTTAAAAAGTGTAAGATAGTACTTAGAAGCTCAATTATAAAACATATATAATATTGTTCTATTTATAAAAAAAGGTGCTAAAAGCCATAGATATATTGCAATAAGCCCGATAAGTAATCAAAGCGGCTAATGACAAAAACGATTTGTTGGTACATTTTGATCAGCTATTGGAATTATCTTTTTACTTAAATGAACCAAGGTATAATCTAGCATAGGGATATTTAGTTTTAAATACATGATAATACTGCAGCGCATCAAAATCAGGGCAAACGCATACTTTGTTAAAAAGCTAAATTTAGAAGAAAATAGTTTAATCTATAGGTATATTGCTAGCGCGGAAATGTTTTCCGTGCGAAAATATTAACATTATGGAATGTATTTAAATCACACCAAATCCGCGTTAGCTTTGTTAAAGATAATTAGAAAAATATAAGTACGCGTTTGCCCTGGCATCAAAATGAGAAATAGCCAAATTTCTCATAATTATTCTTATATTTACCCTAAAGACTTATTTCGGTTAAGAAATATTTATTGAAAGATAAACAGAATATTTTGAACAAAACAAATAATAATACTTCTGATGTGCCTGATTGGATAATTAATAAATGGCAAGAGCTAGTCGATTTGTTAGCCTATTCTATTGATGTTCCATCTGTTCTCATTATGAAAACAGGGCGGAAGTACATGGAAGTTTTTATAGCCAGTAGAACAGAAAATAACCCATACCAAATAGGAGATAAAGAAAAAATGGCTGCTGGTTTTTATTGTGAAAGAGTCCTTAAAAGCAAAAAGGAACTAATAATCTCTAATGCATTAAAAGATAAAGAATGGAGCGAGAATCCTAATTTGAAACTAGGAATGATTTCCTACCTAGGGTTTTCAATAAATTATCCGAATGGCATTAATTTCGGGACGATTTCTGTTTTTGATAATAAGGAAAATAAGTTTAATGGTAATTTCATAAAATTAGGTAAACATTTTAGAGATATTATTGAAAATGATTTGTTTTTACTACAAACCTTTGAACATAAAGTACCTAAGGAAGTCACAACAATTGCAGAGCATTATAAAAAGATTACCAATCAAAATAAGGAGTTAATAAAAGCTAAAGAAGAACTAATGAAAGTTCATGAGAGCTTGGAGGAGATTGTAGTAAAAAGAACCCAACAATTACAGGATGAAGTTGAAGGTCATAGGAAATCGGAGTTGGCCTTGCAAGAGAGTGAAGAAAAGCTTAAGGCCATTTTGAAAACTATTCCCGATTTTCTTTTTCATTTTGATAATAAAGGTAAATTTATTGATTATTATCAAGAAAATAAGAATGATAAATTATTTTTAAAATCTGAAAAATTTATTAATAAATTGTTGTCAGATATATTCGAACCTGAGTTGGCAGCTAAGATGCTAAAAAAAATAAGTGAAGCGATATATGATGGGGAATCACAAATGGAGTATCAGCTGCTTATGGGCGAATTGAAACATTTCGATGCTAAGTTTTCTAGTTTAAATCAAAATGAAGTTATAGTAAGCGTTAGAGATATTACAGATCGAAAACAATCAGAAAAAGAGATAAAGGAAAGTGAAGCCAAACTGAGAGAGCTTAATGCAACCAAAAACAAACTTTTTTCAATTATTGCTCATGATTTAAAAAGCCCTTTTAATATTATTTTGGGATCATCGGGACTATTAATAGAATATCTAAAGGAATTTGATGTCGATAAAACTGAGAAATATTTAAGTTATATTAACTCATCAGCTCGAGAAACCCTTATCTTACTTGATAACTTATTGAACTGGACAAAATCACAAACCGGACAAATTAAATTTAATCCCAAAATACTTCATCTATCACCGATTATCCAAACTATTTTAAAATCATCCTACTCATTGGCGAAAATTAAGAGTATATCTTTAAATCATATTCAAGCAATGGATGTTGAGATTTATTCAGATGAAAATATGCTTAAGACCATATTGCGAAACCTAATTTCTAACGCTATGAAGTTTACAAACCCAGGAGGAAATATTGATGTTTCTGTTGAATCAAATCAAGGTTGTGTTGAAATCTTAGTTTCAGATAATGGAGTAGGAATTGACAACGAAAAGCTTAAAAAGCTATTCGATCTATCTGTTGATATTAGCACTTCAGGAACATCTGATGAAAAAGGTTCAGGACTTGGGTTGGTTCTTTGTAAAGAGTTTATAGATAAACTAGGAGGAAGAATTTTGGTAGAAAGCCACAAAGAAAATATGGCAGAAGGCATAATAGGAGGGAGTCATTTTAAAGTTGTTTTACCTATAAATAAATGAAATGGCTATCGATTTTTAATTTAAATATTTTTTTATGGTTTTTTGTGGCCAATAAATACAAAACTTAATCTTCTGGTATTCCGTCTACAAAATTTAGCCCTGGTACTCTCTTGATATGAAATTTTGAATAAACGCTCATGTTGAAAAACCTAGAGCCATTTGATCGGGCTGCAAAAACTCCCAATCCGTTATTGATATTTGTGAATAGTGGTTCTTCCATAACCATTGAACCTTCTTGGCTATTGGCTTCTAAATAGGTATGGTATGTATTGTCAATGGAACTGATCATTAATTCTATTTTCCCATAATATCTTTGCTTGGTGGAGGTTTCTTCAATGTGGCTAGTTAAAAAAGGGTAGAAACTTTGTCCAGCAATAAAATGCTGAATGGTTTCACCGCCAAGAATATCCCTGGTAATCGTTCTTGGAAATCCCCAATCTATGTATAGATATTCTCTAGTACTCGTATCGTTTACATCTTGCTCCATATAGTGGAATCTTAAGGTGAAGTCATATATCCGAGCGTTTTTCTGAGTCTCAAATTCTATAAGTTCATCATCCTCAAAATCGATGTTGTATATGGGTTCCGAATATTCTATGTTATTGCTATTGTGGAGGATGGAGGATGAGCTTACTTGTTTATTAAGTTTGGGATTGTTGATTTCGAGAAGGGTATATTCTCTAGTGTTTAATAAGCCTTTAGTAAGGGCATAATACACTCTGGTTTTTGGAGCACTAAAAATTCCATCTTCTTTATTGAAAAGGGTAAGGGTATCAAATATAATTGTATTGGAGCCAGACTTGAGTTTTACGTCCAGTTTATAAGGGTATTCAATGGAGTCTTGAACTTGAGCAGCTTCAAGAATGTCTCCTTCGGATAGGTATCCTTTTTGAATTCTTATATAAGTTATGCTGTCATTAGGGCTCAGTAATCCGTATACAATTGTAGTATCTTGATAATCATCCATCATATCAATATCCTTACTACAATTGCTGAATAGTGAAATGACTAATATTGAAATAAGAATTCTATGTGATATATTTCCCATCATTGATTATGCAATATAATTATTTTAACGTGAAAAAGGATGATTTGGTTGCCACGATCGGGTTGTTAATTTATTAGATCATTAATTATTATCCTCATAATCCTCTATGCTCCCTTTAAAATTAAGACCTTCAATATTTTTGATCCTAGTTTTAGCTCTATTATCGTATTGAAATACTTTAGTTTTGATGGCGCGACAAGCGAATAATCCATAGCCATTCTCAATATTACTGTATGTTTTACGATACATAATGATAGAATAATCAGAACTGGTTGATTGCTGATAAGCCATGAAGTCTTCATTTGCAGTGTTGACGCTAAGTTCCATTTCATCCGACCAATACCTTTCAAGTGTTGTGCTTGATGGGATGCCGTTAGATACAGCAGCAAGCAAAGCATCTATGTTATAAGTAATACTCAACCTTTCGGTTCCATCTGTTGTTAAGGCAATTTGCTCTTCAAGATAATAATCGATATGCTTATAAATACAACTTTCAGGGATTTGTGGGTCCACTTCCATATAGTATAGTCTCATCGCCACTTGGTATAACCTTGTGTTTTGAATGGTGTTGAAGTTGATAAAAAGCTTTTCAGGGATGCTTGTGTCAAAGGATATATAATTAGTTGGAGATATTATTTTAAGTCTAGATGCATCGTATATCATTGTTTCTGAAGTGGCATATTCATTGGTTTTTGGGTTTTTAATGACCAGTTTGATAGGGTCTAGATTTTCAAATTTACCTTTAGTTACAGCGTAATACACCTGCATTTTGGGTGCATAGAATATCCCTCCCTTTTTATTGAATATGGTTATGGTGTCGAATATAATTTCAGTGTTTTCTTTTTCTATTCTTACATCTAGTTTGTAAGGGAATAAATTGGAGTCTGCAATTTGAGCAGATTCATACATGTCCCCATAGGTTAGGAAAGCCTTTTCAATTCTAAGATAGGTAATGCTATCTTCAATGTTTATCAAGCCATAAGCGATGGTGATGTCTTTATAATCCTCAAAGAGTTTGAAATCCTTATTGCAACTTGTTGTTAAGAAGAATATTGATATTACAATGGTAAAATAGCTAGTGTTTTTCATATCTTTAATCTTTTGGAATGCCTCCAATAAAATTCAAATTTGGTATGTTTCTCAAACGATTAATGGTTCTAAGGTGTAATATGTATTCTCCTCCATTTCCTGACCTTGCAGCAAATATACCATGACCATTTTTTATATTTGAGTATTGGTATTGTTGTAGTTGGTTGCCAATCACTGAATGGTCAGGCTTGTTGGCTTCAAAATAATTTCTAAGAACAATATCTCCTGATGTTATTCTTAGTTCTACATTTCCAAAATATCTATCAAGTACTTCTGTAGGTCCCACTTGTTCCACTACTAAATCGTAAAAAGTCTCTCCCCATTGATAGAACTTTACTTGCTCTCCTCCATCTGAATTTTGAGTAAAATAGGGGTCGAAGGTCCAGTCAATAGAATCATACCTTCTTGAGCTATTGTCTCCAGGGGTTTGTTCCATATAATGAAATCTAAGATCTAATGTGTAATACCTTGTATTGGGTAGGCTTTCAAATTGGATATAATACTGATGCTCAAATGCAATAGATATGACCGGATAAACAAAATCTATTAAATCTCCATCATGTAAAATAGTTGAAGAAGTGGTAAATTCTTTTGTTTTTGGATTGAAGATCTCTAAATATAGGGAGTCAGTGGTGTTGAGTAAATCTTTAGTTACCGCATGATATAATAGCATTTTTGGAGCATAAAATATTCCACCTTCTTTATTGAAGATAGTTATGGTATCAAAAGTAATGGTTTTATTACCCTGTTTGAGTTTTACATCTAATTTATAAGTGAATTGATTGGAGTCTTGAACTTGTGCGTCTTCAAGAATGTTTCCTTCTGAGAAAAAGGCTCTCTCGATACGGATGTAGCTGATACTGTCGCATGGATCAATGAGACCGTATACAATAACTTTCTCTTTGTAATCCTCTAAGAATCTAATTCCTTTACTGCAGGAAGTGCAGAATAATATTGCAAGAAAAATAATATAGAAATAATTTTTCATGAGCCGGTATGGGTTTATGGCAGCTCAAATATAGAAATAATATTGGTATCAAACGTACAGAGGTGAGATTTTGTTTAAAACCTCACCTCTGTTATTGTAAAATGATTAAGCTCTAGGCTAAATAATCGTTGATGTTCTTTTCAACTCTATTCAAAAGCTCGTTAACATCTCCTTTTACGAAATTCTCACCTGTAATCATTTCGTAAAGCTCAATATAACGCTCAGAAACTGATTGAACAAACTCATCAGTCATTTCAGGAATAGCTTGTCCTTCTTGACCTTGGAAACCATTTTCCATTAACCATTCTCTCACAAACTCTTTTGACAATTGTTTTTGGTTTTCACCCTTGTCGAATCTTTCTTGATATCCATCTTTATAGAAATAACGGCTAGAATCTGGAGTGTGAATCTCATCAATTAGATAGATTTCTCCATTTTTCTTTCCGAACTCATATTTAGTATCCACTAAAATCAAGCCTTTTTCATCAGCAATTTCACTACCTCTTTGGAATAATTCAGCAGTATATTTCTCCAATAAAGCGTAATCTTCAGGGCTAACCAATCCTTGTTTTAAGATTTCTTCTTTAGAGATATCTTCGTCATGCAATCCCATATCTGCTTTAGTGGTAGGGGTGATGATAGGACTTGGAAAAGCTTGATGCTCTTTCATACCATCAGGAATGGGGACACCACAAATTTCTCTAGCACCTTTTTTATAGGTTCTCCAACTGCTTCCAGTTAAGTATCCTCTAATGATCATTTCGATTGGAAATGGCTCGCATTTTACGCCTATGGTTACTTGTGGATCGGGAGATGCTGTTTTCCAATTCTGTACGATGTCAGCAGTTGCATCTAAAAACTTAGAAGCAATTTGGTTTAATACTTGACCTTTGTAAGGAATGCCCTTTGGTAATACGACATCGAAGGCCGAAATACGGTCGCTAGCCAGCATCACTAAAATATCTTCGCCTATAGAATATACATCTCTGACTTTGCCTTTGTAAACCTTAGTTTGACCTGGGAAATTGAAATCTGATTGAATGATGGTGTTCATAGTTTTTTTTGCTTGATTTTGTTTTGGCAAAAATAATGGATTCCAGTTAAATAATGGAGGTTTTTTTAAAAATCAAGGCGTTAAATTTTATGTAAATATTTTATAGCGTTTGAAGCGGAGTAGAGATTCTTGATTTCCTGTTAATTTTACTATAAATATTCGTTTTCAACAGATTATGTTTGTAAGTTTTCCTTTTGGAGGATAGCAATATCAATACTTTCCGCTATTTTTGCCTAAATTTTTTGCGATGTCTGAAAACTATAATGAATCTAGTATAAAATCACTCGATTGGAAAGAGCATATCCGACTCAGGCCCGGAATGTATATTGGTAAGCTTGGAGATGGTTCTGCCCACGATGATGGTATTTATGTTTTACTTAAGGAAATACTCGATAACTCCATCGATGAATTTGTCATGGGAAATGGTAGGCATATCGAGGTGGAGATACAGGACCGAAAAGTAATGGTTCGTGATCATGGTCGTGGAATTCCTTTGGGAATGGTGAATGCTTGTGTTTCTAAGATTAATACTGGAGCCAAGTATGATAGTAAAGTCTTTAAAAAGGCTGTTGGACTCAATGGTGTTGGAACCAAGGCTGTAAATGCCATGTCTTCTTATTTCGAAGTCCAGTCTATTCGCGAAGGAAAAACGAAAATATCGGTATTTCATCGTGGCGAATTAATTGAAGATAGAGAAATAGAGGATAGTGAAGAAAAACCAGGTACTAAAATTACATTTATCCCAGATACTAATCTATTTGGAAATTTCAGGTATATCAGTGACTATATTGAAAAGATGCTCTGGAATTATGCCTACCTCAATAATGGTTTAACCATTAGTTTTAATGGAAGTAAATTTGTCGCAAAAAATGGGCTCCTAGACCTTTTACAAAATGAATTGGATGCCACTTTATGTTATCCCATTATTCACATGAAATTTGAGGATTTTGAATTTGCTTTTACCCATGCTCGTCAATATGGTGAAGAGTATTATTCTTTTGTAAATGGTCAGCATACCACTCAAGGTGGAACCCACCAAAATGCATTTAGAGAAAGCATAGTAAAAACCATCAGAGAATTTTATAATAAAACTTTTGAGCCAAGCGATATCAGAACTTCAATTGTTGCTGCATTAAGTTTGAAAGTTCAAGAGCCTGTTTTTGAATCGCAGACCAAAACCAAACTGGGGAGCCAGTATATGGAGCCCGATGGGCAAACGGTACGTAATTTCATTAACGATTTGGTGAAGGTGAACCTGGATAACTATCTTCACAAAAACCCAGAAACAGCAGAAGCCCTTCTGAATAAGATTATGCAAAATCAGAAAGAGCGTAAGGAGATGGCTGGTATTAAAAAGCTGGTAAAAGACAGTGCCAAGAAAACCAGTTTGCATAATAAGAAATTGAGAGATTGTAGGGTTCAGTTGAGTAGTAAACACGAACGTCGCCTAGAATCTACTTTGTTTATTACAGAGGGAGATTCGGCGAGTGGTTCAATTACAAAATCCCGTGATGTGAATACTCAAGCGGTTTTTAGTTTGAAAGGAAAGCCATTGAACAGCTACGGTTTGAGTAAGAAGATTGTTTATCAGAATGAAGAATTTAATTTGCTGCAGGCAGCTTTAAATATTGATGAAGACATGGATAATCTACGATATAATAATATCGTAATCGCTACTGATGCCGATGTAGATGGAATGCACATCCGACTCCTTTTACTCACCTTTTTCTTGCAGTTCTATCCTGACCTGATTAAACGTGGTCATCTTTATATCCTGCAGACTCCTCTATTCCGTGTTCGTAATAAAAAGAAAACCTATTATTGCTATTCCGATGAGGAAAGGAAAAAAGCCATAGAGAAGTTGCGAGGAAAACCAGAAATCACTCGATTTAAAGGATTAGGTGAGATTTCTCCTGATGAATTTAAATACTTTATTGGCAATGATATTAGATTAGATCCAGTTATTCTGAAAAAGGATTCTGCGGTAACCAACCTCCTTCAGTTTTATATGGGTAAGAATACTCCTGATCGACAAGAATTTATTATCGACAACTTGAAGGTGGAAGAAAATGAGATTGTGGATGATGCTGTGGCCTAAATAAACTTGTAAAAAAGAAATTAAAAAAGTTCAACTACAAAGGTAAATAAGGAAGGCTCAAAGCTGAATTAGCTTAGGTTTTATTAATTAATCCTTTGTGATGCCCTTTGTGTCCATAGTGGTGAAATTTGGTCATTGTTCAATAGTCAGATGTTTCTTTGAGAATAAAGATTTATGTTAGCATTAATTCATTTGGAAAATGATAAGAATTTATCTTGGGCTTAAATATTTAATTCTTATTTAAGAAAAATCATTGCCATAAAATCAATATTTTTGCAAAAAAGAAAAGCTTTGAACGACTATTACGAAAATCCAGGCTTGGTTTTGCCAGAGAATATCCAAGAAGGAGAAGTGAAATGGAAAAGCCCTAGCAATATTGCTTTGGTAAAGTATTGGGGGAAATATGGAACACAATTACCCAAAAACGCCAGTTTGAGCATGTGTTTATCCGAATCTTTTACCGAGACATCCATACAATATCAAGTAGCAAAAGGGAAACCTCAGCGTGAATTTTATTTCGAAGGAAAAGCAAATGAAGCCTTTGCCAAACGTATCTGGAAGTTCATCGATTCATTAGACTCCATCTATCCCTATCTCAATCAACTCGATTTACGAATTTATACTCATAATAGCTTTCCGCATTCTGCAGGAATTGCCTCCTCAGCTTCTGCTATGGCTGCTTTGGCTCTTTGTTTGGTCGATATGGAAAGGACTTTCTTTTCTTGCCCTAAGAAAGAAGATGACTTTTTTCATAAGGCCAGTTATTTGGCACGTTTGGGAAGCGGTAGTGCTTCACGTTCCGTTTATGGTGGCTATGCCATTTGGGGAGATGCTAAGTCGATTCAAGAAAACACGGATAATAAATTTGCGGTTCCTTTTTCTGGAAAAGTAGATGCTACATTCGAAAATTTGAGCGATGCTATTTTAATAGTAGACAATGGTCAAAAAGAAGTGAGCTCTAGCCTTGGGCATTCCTTAATGGAAGGACATCCTTATGGCGATGATAGATTAGCTCAGGCAGATCGTCATATGAAAGTCTTGGCTCAAGCCATGGTGGAAGGAGATAAAGAGGCTTTTATTAAAGTTGTGGAAGCAGAGGCCTTGAGTTTGCATGCTTTAATGATGGCTTCCGATCCTTGGTTCATTTTAATGAAACCCGAGACCTTGAAAATTTTGCAATTGATTAAGAATTATAGATCACAAACCCGTCATTTTTTATGCTTTACTTTGGATGCCGGACCCAATGTTCATTTGATCTATGGAAAAAAGGATGAATTGGAGGTGGTTCAATTTATTGAGAAAGAACTCAAACCACTTTGTCATCAACATCAGATTATTTATGATAGTATGGGCAAAGGGCCAGAAAAATTGATCTAATGATACAGAAGAGCAACGTTTTTTACGGAAAGATATTATTGTTTGGGGAGTATGGGGTTATTTTTAATTCCATGGCCTTAACCATCCCTTATTCTCATTTTAAAGGGGAGTTGAGCTTTATTAGCAAATATAAATATACCGATTTTGAATGGGCCAAAGAAAGTAATCGCTCCTTAAAAGAATATGCCAATCATCTGGTAGAACTACAAGAGAATAATGGAGCTGGATGTTTTTTGGATTTGACAAAACTACACCGTGATATTGATAAAGGCATGTATTTTGAAAGCAGTATTCCGCAGGGATATGGAGTAGGAAGTAGTGGCGCTTTGGTGGCCGCTATTTACGATAACTATGCCGAAGAGAAAATAAAAAGCGATAGAAGATTAAGTCCGAAGAGTATTTTCAGATTAAAGGATATTTTCAGTCGAATGGAAGCTTTCTTCCATGGCAAGTCTTCCGGACTCGACCCTCTCAACTGCTATATCCAATATCCACTGCTTATTCAATCCAATAACGAAATAGAAACCGTTGCCATCCCCCGAAATAAGTTTAATAAGGATGGAGCTATCTTTTTAATCAATAGTGGTAAGCCAGGTAAAACAGCCCCTTTGGTGAAACATTTTTTGGAGAATTATAAAGAGGAAGATTTTAAGAGGATGGTAAATGAGGAGTTTATCCCTACAAATAATGAATGCATCGAAAGTTTATTAGCTGGTAGAGGAAATGAGTTCTTTGAGTCCTTGAGTAAATTGAGCCATATAGAGTTCGACCATTTTCAAAGAATGATACCCGAATCGATTAGTCAAGTTTGGTCACATGGCTTAAATTCAGGTGATTACAGTATGAAGCTCTGTGGCTCCGGTGGCGGAGGGTTTATGTTAGGTTTTGCCCAAGATTATGACAAAGCCCGTCAAAGCCTTGCCGATAGGGGTGTGGAGATGATTCCTGTTTATCGGAATTCTTAGGGTAAATGTGTATTGTTGTATGGCCACGATGGCACAAGGAGATGAAATTGTGCAATTGACCTCGGTCCTTATTCAATCATTCACCCATTCAATCATTATTTCATTACCTAATCTACTGCACCACCAACTTAGTCTCCTTGCGATATTGCGATGCACTTGTTCCAGTAAACTCCTTAAATAGTTTATTGAAATGGGAAAAGTTATTAAAGCCACATTCATAGCTGATATCGGTAATGCTACTGTTGCTTTCTAATAATAACTTAGTCGCATGAACAATTCGGTATTCATTCACCAGCTTGGTGAAGGTTTTTCCGGTTGTCTTTTTAAAATAGCGACAAAAAGCAGGGACAGTCATGCTGGCCTTATTAGCAATTTCACCTAGGCTAATTGGCCTTTCAAAATTTTTATTAATATGCTTATAGATAAGGTCGATTTTATTGCTGTCCTGTGGGCTAATCTCAAGTGCATAGCCATCGGCATTTAAAATGGTATAATCTTTAGAGGAGGTGAGTTCGCTTAGTATTTCTAAAAGTAAGATAATTCTCTTTAAACCTTCAGATTTATAAAGCTCCTCAAACATTGGGCCTACTATTTTTTTAGTCTCTCTATGAAACTTCACCCCCTTTTTGGCTCTTTCCAATAAAATATTAATCGATTTCATTTCGGGAAGGCTTAAAAAGTGTTCTCCAAAAAAATCGGGCTTAAATTGTACTATGGTTTCCGATCCTTTAGTTGTTAGTCTATCGCTAAAACCATGGTGAGGTAAATTAGCACCTAATAATAAGAGCTGGCTGCGGTTAAAATAAGAGAGGTGATTACCTATATGTACTTTTCCTTGTCCTTTGTTTATATAAACAAGTTCAACTTCTGGGTGAATATGCCAAGAGGCTTGATTCACCATGTCATGACCAGAGTGTTGTAGTACTTTTAGAGAGCTTCCAAAGCCAGTGTTGATATGCTCTAATGCTGGTTTCTGTGTATTCATATTCTATTAATTCTTATTCAAAGATAAAGCAATTATCGTAGATTAAATATGCAAATTTAACCATAAAGTGTACTATATTAACATTAATAATTATTTAACATTAAAGTAGGGTTAAAATAGCAAATATATTGGTCAATATTGATGCATTCTAAATAAGAAAACGGTCCTACATTTGCCTCGTTATAAATTATTAATTAAAAAGAAAACGATCATGAAACAAGCATGATAAAAATAATTATTAAATATATATTCCAATGATTATTTTTCATCCTGCGGTTCCATTTGACAGTTAAAAACTAAAAAAGTAACAAATGAAAAACGTAATGAAACAAAGTCTAGTAATTCTAGCACTATTTACAGCCTTGTATACTTATGCGGGCGAAGTAATTACATTTTCAAGCAATGATGTAAATGCTAAGAGTTTGGTTAAAATCCAACAAATTAGTGAGGGAACTCATTTTTCTATCAAAGATGAAGATGGTATTACGCTCTATCAAGAGACCATAAATAATAGCGGTATAGTTTCAAAATTATTGGATTTCAGCACGCTTCCAGATGCGGACTATTATTTTGAGTTGGATAGCGAAGAGAAAATTAAAGTGATTCCATTCTCAGTGAATAAAAGTATAGCTGAGTTTGTAGCTGCTGAAGAATATAGTATCGTTAAGCCTAAAATTGTGGTGAATGATCAGTTGGTGCATATTAGTAATGATGCCATAGAAAATCAAAAGGTAGATGTTAAAGTCTATTATGAGAATGATGATTTGGCCTTTAGGGAGTTATTACAGGATGCAAAGGCTATTAACAGAACTTATGATTTCTCAAGTAGTTTGAAAGGTAATTATACTATAGTATTAACTAAAGAGGGAAGAACCTTTGTTGACAATATTTATATTCCTTAAGAAAAATAACATACGATTTGTTTTGATGGAAAACTGGGGCTTCGGCTCTGGTTTTTTTTGTGCCAGTATATTTGCACTATATACTAGATATCCATATAGATAACTCTTTTCTCGGGAGTAATTTTGATAGGAATTGGAAAATAGTGAATGTTAATTTTTAGCATCAATTTGTTATTTTTAAGGTGTTGAAAAACATTGAAATATATATTTGTTTGATATAAACAGATATATATTCTTTAATCATAAACTATGAGGCTTCGTGTTGGTTTTTTCCTAATTCATTTTCTTTTTCTTTCATTTATTGTTAATGCATCACAAATTGATTCCTTAAAACTGGAGTTAAATCCAGAAAACAAGGATACCACCTATGTGAAACTTCTCTTACAGATAGCTGATCAAATGTATGTGATGAGTACAGATAGTATGCATGCCTATAGTCTTTCAGCTTATGACATTACTAAAGAGAATATGAATCATGCAAAAAACAAAACCGAAGAAAAAGCTTACCATGCTATGATGGCTTTGGCGATTAGTAATATTGGAAGCTATTATAATGATATGGGTAAAATCGATACTGCACTACATTTATATGTTAATGCCAATGAAATACTTGAAGAATTAGGTGACAAGGAAGGAATGGGGATAACGCTAAATAATATTGGTTTTATTTATAATAATTTTAAGGTGGATATTCCAAAAGCTATAGACTATTATGAGCAAAGTTTGGCTTGTTTTGAAGAAATTAATTTAGATTATGGGAAGGCGGCCATCTTAAATAACCTGGCATATATTTATGATAATCAAGGAGATTATAAAAAGGCCTTAGACTATTATTTTAAAGCATTGGCTATCAGGGAAAAGAATAATAATAAAAATGGTAGGGCAGAAGTATTGAATAATATTGGAGCTGCTTATCAAGATTTGGGAGATGATGAATTGGCTTTCGAAAATTACACTAAAAGTCTAAAGTTAAAGGAAGAAATAAAAGATAGTGTGGGAATGGGCTATTCTTATAATAATATTGCCTCCATTTATATGGACATGAATGATTATGAAAAGGCATTGGAAACTCATTTGCTAGCTCTGAAAATAAGAAATAGGATGGGGAATCCTCGGCAGATGGCTGAGTCTTATGGTAATGTTGGGCTGGTATTAACACTTATGGGCAATTATAGCGAAGCGGAAACTAATCTTAAAAAATCTTCAGAATTGTATAGTGGACTAGGCGTAAAAGATGGAGAAGGTTATACTATTCATAATTTAGGTCTGAATTACTATAAAGAGGAGGATTATCAAAATGCCTTGTCTTGTGGTAGAACAGCTTATGGTATTGCCTCAGAACTGGGTTATAAAAAGAATTTACGGGATGCGTCTCATTTATTATATTCTATTTTTAAAACACAAAATCAGATGGATAGCGCATTGGTTTATTTCGAGATTTACCATGAGATGATGGATAGCATTAAGAGTAGTGATAATATCAAAGCTAGTGTAAGGATGCAGACTAGGTATGAAATAGCTCAGGAGAATTTAATAAAGGAACAGCTTCTGAAAGAAGAAGAAAAGATTGCACAAGAGGAAAAGAGCAGAAGAAATAGTATTCAATATACATTGATATTTATAGCCCTTTTGATACTAGCTGCTGCTATTCTTGTTATGGGCATCATACACGTTTCTGAGAAACAAGCGCAAGGATTGATATTTCTCACCTTCTTACTTTTTTTTGAATTCCTTTTGGTCGCTCTTGACCCTTGGGTTGATATGTATTCTGGTGGAGCTCCTGCCATTAAATTAGGATTTAATGTTATCATTGCTGCATTAATATTTCCTGCTCATCAATATTTTGAAGGGGTGATTCATCGTAGGGTAATTAGAAAGATAAAGAAGTAATTTAATAATGATTCACGAGTTCTTGGTTTGTGTAAATCTGAATGATGTTCATTTGTTAAGCTTTGATAAGCACAGTGATAAACTTGTGCTTTTATACAAAAAGGCCCTCCAAAATGGAAGGCCTACTCAAAAATATCTTAATATTTGTTCTACCAAATCACAGCTCTATCTTCTGGAGCTATATACAATTTGTCACCTTCTTTTACACCAAAGGCTTCATAGAAAACATCCATATTGTATAAAGGTACATTTACTCTGGCATCACCAGGAGAGTGTACATCTTCTTTTAATCTACGAGCTAATTCTTTGTCGAGGATGTTGGAACGCCAAACACCAGCATAAGAAAGGAAGAATCTTTGTTGTGGAGTAAATCCATCAATTTTCTCAGTGCTTTTAGCTTGCTCTGTTTCTTGGAATGCTTCCCAAGCAATGTTCAAACCACCGAAGTCAGCAATATTTTCACCTAATGTTAATTGGCCATCAACATGTAAAGTATCCAACTCAACAAAAGCATTGTATTGGTCGATTAGTAATTGTGACTTGGCTTCAAATGCTTTTGCATCAGACTCAGCCCACCAATTATTCAAGTTTCCATCTTTGTCAAAGTTACGTCCTTGGTCATCAAAACCATGTGTCATTTCATGGCCAATAACCACTCCAATAGCACCATAATTTACAGCGTCATCTTCTTCCATAAAAAAGAATGGAGGCTGAAGAATAGCGGCTGGGAAAACTATCTCATTGGCATTAGGACTGTAATAAGCATTCACAGTTTGAGGAGTCATTCCCCATTCGCTTTTGTCGTAAGGTTTGCCAATTTTTGCTAATTCTTCTTTTACTGAGAAAACTCTAGCATTGGTAATATTTGCATAATAATGACCTGCTTCAATATCAAGTTTACTATAATCCATCCATTTATCAGGATATCCAACTTTAACACTAATAGCATTTAATTTAGCATGAGCCAATACTTTTGTACTGTCGCTCATCCACTCTAATTGGTCAATTCTATTACCTAAAGAAACTCTTAGGTTTGCAACTAAGTCAATCATTCTCTCTTTAGCCTGTGGTGGGAAATGCTTTTCAACATATAGTTTGCCAATAGCTTCGCCCATAGAACCACTTGTAGAACCCAAAACTCTTTTCCATCTTGGTCTTTGAGCTTGCTGACCGCTTAATACAGTACCGTAGAAGTCAAAGTCAGCTTTTTCAAAATCAGAGCTTAAATAATTAGCCGATCTGTTAATTTGATTCCAGATTAAATAGTTTTTCCAAGTATCTATTTTTTCTTGATCTACCATTTGGGCAACTTCAGTAATAAAACCGGTCTGACGAACATTGATTTCCTCAAGTTTATCAAAGCCTAAAGTAGAAAAATATTGATCCCAATTGGTTCCTGGAGCCATCTTTTGAAGATCGGTAACAGGCATTTTATTATAAGTTCTGAATGGGTCTCTGTTTTCTAAACGTGTTAAAGAGGCAGTAGCCAAACGAGTTTCGAAGGACATGATTGAAACAGCCATTTTTTGTGCCTCTTTATCAGAATATCCAGCTAGTTTTAGCATGGTAACCATATGGTCCACGTAAGCGGCACGCATTTCGGTACTTTGTGCATCTTCGCTGGTATAATAATCTCTATCTGGTAAGCCTAAGCCACCTTGGTAGAAGTTAGCAATCATCATAGAACTGTTTTGGTCATCTTGTGAACCAAAGAAATAAAATAAAGGGTTGATTCCGCTCAATTGCATTTCGGCAACCAAAGGAAGGATTTCTTCTTTAGATTTTACCGCATTAATTTTGTCAATGGCAGGCTGAATAGGTTTCATTCCTAGTGCATCGATTGCAGTGGTATCCATTCCGCTATTATAAAAATCACCAATTTTTTGAGCAATACTACCCTTTGGAGCGTCTGCTTCAGCAGCTTCCAAAATGAGTGCTTTTAATTGTTTTTGATTTTCGTCAGACAAAACAGTAAAAGAACCATACTGTGTTTTATCATCAGGAACAGGATTGTCTTTTAACCATCCGCCACTTGTGTATTGGAAAAAGTCGTCACCAGGTTTTACGGTGAGATCCATGTTCTTTAGGTCCACAGCTTTAACTGCAGTACTTGTTGTCTTTTTGCTCGTTTCTGAGCTGCAGGAAAACAATATCATTCCTAATGCCAAACTCCATATAGAAGTTTTGAGTGTAAAATTCATCTTTTTTTAATTAAGGTTTAACAATAAATGTGGTTTTACTATTATCTATTGTTTGTTTTGTGATTCTTAAAATTCGATTTCCAATTTTAGTACATCTTTTAGCTTGCGGAGATTAGGATTCTTTTTAGCCATTTGCTCAAACTTTTCCATGGGCCCGTCAGCCTTGAAATTTTCGGTGGCTAAAATACTAGTTTTTATTTTAATCTGGTAATTATTTAATTGGGTGCGCAGTTTCATCAACAGAACTTCTGCATGGCTCATCAAATCTTGCTCTTGGGCTTTGTTATAGAATTTGAATTCTATTTCTTTGTCGTTTATTAGTGCTGGTTTTTCTGAACGTAAAACCGATTTTAGGCTGGGTTGACCTTCCAATTCATTGATAAATGAATTGATAATCTCATCTAGCTTGTCCTTCTCGATAGGTTCGGCTATATGCTCTTTCCCTATCATATAGGCTATTGGATCTTCTTCGGCATCCGCTTCCTTTTTTTCATCATTTAATGAGTAACCCAAATCACGACTGAATCCTCTATTGATTTTTCTTTTTAATGGTTTCGGTTTGTCTTCTTTTGTGGAAGGTTTTGTTGTTGGTCCTGTATTTTCTTGACTGTCTGCTCTTGGTATTGGGCTTGGTTCAATAGCTTTTTCCTCTGTTTTCTGAGGACTTGAAACACTAGTGTTTTCAGGTGAAGGAACATTTGTGTTTATGTTGGGAGAAAGTAGTGTGTCCGCAAAGTCTTGTTTATCAGTTAATAAGCTTTCTGGAACTTCATTTTTTTTTAGGTCAATCCTTTTTTTTTCAGCCCCAGTTTTGTCAAACATGCCAGAGGCCAGTCCGCACATTTGCATCAATCCCAGTTCTAGAAGAAGCCTTTTGTTATTGCTTGTTCTGTAATTGATGTCGCTCTGATTGTTTATCTCAAGACATCGAATGAGGAACCCAGTTTCAAACTGAGGAGCTTGTTGACGGTATTTTTCCTTTATATTATTAGAAGTGTCCATCAAATCTATGGTAGCTTCGTCACGGCTAATCATTAATGATCTTAAGTGTTCGCCCAATCCAATGATAAAGTGTTGTCCATCGAAACCTTTGTCAATAATCTGGTTCAATAATACCAAAGCGCTACTGATATTTCCTTTGAGGATTTCATCGGTGATTTTGAAGAAATAATCTTGGTCTAATACGTGCAGGTTTTCTACCACTTTTTCATAGGTCAGGTGACCTGAAGTAAAGCTCACTAATTGATCAAATATTGAAAGTGCATCCCTTAAAGCACCATCTGCTTTTTCAGCTACCAGGTGAAGTGCATCTTCTTCTGCAGTAACGCCTTCATTTTTGGCCACATAAGCCAAGTGTTTAGCCATATCGCTAATGGTGATTCTGTTGAAGTTGAATACCTGGCAACGAGATAAAATAGTCGGGATAATTTTATGACGCTCGGTAGTTGCTAAAATAAACTTCACATAAGTTGGAGGCTCCTCTAATGTCTTCAAAAAGGCATTGAAAGCTTGGGTAGATAGCATATGAACCTCATCTATGATATAGATTTTGTATTTACCAACCTGAGGAGGGATTCTAACTTGTTCCACCAGTTGACGAATATCATCTACGCTATTATTAGAGGCTGCATCGAGTTCATATATATTAAAGGAAGAATTAGTGGCAAAAGATTTACAAGACTCACACTCGTTACAGGCTTCGGTATTCGCCACATCGAGGTTCATGCAATTAATGGTTTTAGCAAAAATACGTGCAGTTGTTGTTTTACCAACACCTCTAGGCCCAGTAAATAGGTATGCTTGCGCCAAGTGATTGGTGCTAATGGCATTCTTCAAGGTGTTGGTGATGCTTTGTTGCCCCACCACGGTATCGAAGGTTGCTGGTCTGTATTTTCTCGCCGAAACAATAAAATTCTCCATAAGATTGCAAAAATAGGAAAATCTTTGATGAATGGGAGAGATGAGGGGGATAATTTTTATTGCTTTTTTGTTATGATAATTTTCTAGTAAAAATGGCCTTTGAGGAATAGTTATGGCCTTTCCTGGTTTTTGAAAGTGATGCTTGTCCTATAAATTAGGAAATTATAGATACTTTGCACAAAACTATAGCACCCCAATAGCATGATAAAAAAATCAAATGCATGCATATAAAAACAACAAAAAATATAGCTAAATATTTCCAGTTAAAGCCAGAAGGATCGACCCTTTTTTTGTATTTCGGACTTTCTCTACCAAAATCACTGTTTCATGTGATATTTACGAGATTTTTTTGTAAACTTGCACATGTTTAATTAGGCCAGAAAACTGAGATTTGGATTATTTACCTAAAAGAATGATTTTGAAGCATATAAAGTTACTTTTAATTGCCCTGACCATAAGCGGTTTTGCCCTTAAATCAAGCATGGCACATACTGATCATGCCACTGAGCATAAAGAAAATATTCATGAAATTGCCGATGAAGAGGTTTTCGACGCTGGTAAAATGATTATTGAGCACGTCATAGATTCCTATGAATGGCACATTCTAAATTGGGGTCATACCCATGTTTCTGTTCCTCTTCCAATTCTTATTTTCCACGATGGACAGTTGTTGTCATTTATGTCATCTGCTTTTGTAGATCATGAAACACACCATAAAATCCCTGTTTTTTTCGATTCTAACGGAGAGATGATACATGATCTTGAGCATGGTGCTGATGTAGCTTACGCTTTTGCAATTATGCAAGATGGCGGACATAAAGGTAAAATAGCCTATATAGATGCTCAAAAGTATTTGGTTCATCATGAAATTGTGGAAATCACCGAAGGTGGATTACCTTTAGATTTCTCCATCACTAAAAATGTGGTAGCACTTTGGTTCAGTATTATTCTAATGCTGTGGATTTTTGCCAGTGTAGCTAAAAGCTATAAAACTAGAAAAGGAATGGCCCCAAAGGGCATGCAGAGTGTTTTTGAGCCTTTGATTGTTTTTATTCGTGACGATATTGCCAAGTCTTCTATTGGCGAAAAGAAATATGAAAAATACCTTCCATTTTTACTCACTATTTTCTTCTTTATCTTCTTTAATAATCTTTTAGGTTTGATTCCTATCATTCCTGGAGGAGCGAATTTAACAGGAAATATTGCGGTAACTGGAGTTTTAGCAGTATTCACTTTTGTAATTACTACTTTAAGTGCCAATAAAAACTATTGGGTACATATTGTAAATACACCTGGTGTACCATGGTGGTTGAAGTTCCCTATTCCATTGATGCCTATCGTAGAAATCATGGGGGTGTTTACTAAGCCATTCGTATTAATGGTGCGTTTATTTGCTAATATCACAGCTGGTCATATCATCATATTAGGCTTTATGAGCTTGATATTTATTTTCGGTGCTATGACACCAGTAGCTGGATATGGTGTGAGTATTGTCAGTGTTGCTTTTTCTATCTTTATGTCATTACTAGAGTTTTTGGTTGCTTTTATCCAAGCCTATGTATTTACATTATTATCGGCGCTCTATTTTGGAGCTGCTGTAGAAGAGCATCATTAAGAAATAGAATTATATATTACTAATCAATAAATAAACAATTATGTCTTTATTAACCATTTTATTGCAAGCTGTAGCTGACTTCGCTCCTTATGCAAAATTAGGTGCTGGTATTGGTGCTGGTATCGCTGCTATTGGTGCAGGTATCGGAATTGGTCAGATTGGTCGTGGTGCTGTTGAGTCCATTGCCCGTCAACCAGAAGCAGTTGGTGACATTCGTTCAAATATGATTGTTGCTGCCGCCCTTATCGAAGGTGTAGCTTTCTTTGCTATTGTGGTTTGTCTCTTGATTTTATTCTTGTAGTCGAACCCTGGTTCAAGTATCCTGACGGTAGGTCAGGATGCTTGATTTTTTAATTGCTCATTTATAAACAAAAAGATATATGGAATTAGTTAGTCCCGGTTTTGGATTGATATTTTGGATGTTGGTATCCTTCAGCATATTGCTGTTCATCACTTTTAAGTTCATTTGGCCTGCTATTTTAGGAGGATTAAAAGAACGTGAAGAAGAAATTGCCAGTTCTTTAGAGGAAGCTAAAAAAGCTCGTGAAGAAATGAAAGCACTTCAGTCTGATAATCAGGCTTTAATTAAAGAAGCTAAAAATCAGCGTGACGAAATTTTAAAAGAAGCCAAAGCTTTAAAAGACGACATTTTGAAAGAAGCCAAACAGCAAGCTACTTTGGAAGGTCAACAATTGGTAGAAGAATCAAGAAAACGCATTCAGCAAGAGAAGGTGGCTGCTATTACCGAGTTGAAAAACGAAGTAGCAGACTTATCTATCAGTATTGCAGAGAAATTGATTAAGACCGAATTATCTGCCGATACTAAGAAGAAGGATTTGATGGATAAGTTGATTAAAGAAGCTGACAAGCAACTAAACTAAATAGAGATGAATCAAACACGCTTAGCAAACAGATACGCCAAAGCGCTTTTTGAGCTTGCTCTGGAACAGAAAAAGTTGGAAAAAGTTGGTGAAGATATGTTTCTAATTTCTCAAACTATTGCCGAGAATAAAGAGCTAGAAAACATGCTCAAAAGCCCGGTGATTAAGTTGGCGAAAAAGGAAAATGTGATGAATAGCCTTTTTGGTAAAAGTACTGATCCCATCAGCCTTCGTTTTATGATGTTGGTGGCAAAAAAGAGTAGAGAAGAATATTTGGCATATTTCGCTAAAGAATTCACCAATATATATAACGATTATAAAGGTCTTATTGATGCATGGGTTTCTACTTCTGGTTCTATCGATAAAGAAGTGAAAGCTGATATCATGGCACTCCTCAAAAAGATTTCTGGTAAAACAGTGGTATTGCATGAGAATGTAAATGCTGATTTATTAGGTGGTTTTATCGTAAAAGTAGGCGACTATCAATACGATGCCAGCACACGTACTTTAATGAGGAAGTTAAAAGAAGATTTTTCGAGAGATCTTTTTGTAGGAAAAGTTTAATTTAGAAGAAATAAAGAAAAAAATATAGAGATATGGCTCAAATCAAACCCGCTGAAGTATCAGCAATATTAAGACAAGAGTTAGCAGGTTTTAAAGATGAAGCACAATTAGAAGAGGTAGGTACTGTTCTCCAAGTAGGAGATGGTATTGCTCGCGTTTATGGTCTTACCAATGCTCAAGCTGGCGAGTTGGTCGAGTTTGAAAAAGGTGGCCTTAAAGGTATTGTATTGAATCTTGAAGAAGATAATGTTGGAATTGTATTATTAGGTGACGCTGATACCATTACAGAAGGTGATACGGTGAAAAGAACCAAATTAATTTCTTCCATCAATGTAGGTGAGGGAATGCTCGGCCGTGTGATTGATACCTTGGGTGCACCAATCGACGGTGCAGGTCCAATTGAAGGGAAAACCTATGAAATGCCTTTGGAACGTAAAGCGCCAGGTGTAATTTATCGTCAGCCTGTAACTGAGCCATTACAAACAGGTATTAAAGCTATTGATGCCATGATCCCTATCGGGCGTGGACAACGTGAGCTAATCATTGGTGACCGTCAAACAGGTAAGTCAACTATTGCAATTGATACCATTATCAATCAAAAAGAGTTTTACGATAGAGGGGAGCCTGTATATTGTATCTATGTAGCTTCTGGACAAAAAGGTTCTACAGTGGCTAATACCATGCAGGTTTTAAAAGAAAAAGGAGCTCTTGCTTATACCGTAATTGTTTCTTCTACGGCCTCTGATCCAGCTGCGATGCAATATTATGCTCCATTTGCTGGTGCTGCCATTGGTGAGTATTTCCGTGATACAGGAAGACCAGCATTAGTGGTTTATGATGATTTATCTAAACAAGCGGTTGCTTATCGTGAAGTATCATTATTATTAAGAAGACCTCCAGGGCGTGAAGCTTATCCTGGTGACGTTTTCTATCTTCACTCAAGATTATTAGAACGTGCTGCTAAGGTGATTGACAATGATAAAATTGCCAGTCAGATGAATGATTTGCCTGCAAGTTTGAAAGATATAGTAAAAGGAGGAGGGTCTTTGACTGCACTTCCTATTATTGAAACGCAAGCTGGTGATGTTTCTGCATATATTCCTACCAACGTGATTTCTATTACTGATGGTCAGATTTTCTTAGAGTCTGATTTGTTTAACTCCGGTATTCGCCCAGCGATTAATGTGGGAGTTTCAGTATCTAGAGTTGGGGGTAATGCTCAAATTAAACCAATGAAAAAAGTGGCGGGTACTTTGAAGTTAGATCAAGCTCAATATCGTGAATTAGAAGCTTTTGCAAAGTTTGGTTCCGATTTGGATGAGGCTACTTTATCCGTATTAGAAAAAGGTAAGAGAAACGTAGAAATCTTAAAACAAAATCTATTCTCTCCAATGAAAGTGGAGCATCAAGTGGCTATCATTTTCTGTGGAACTAAGGGATTATTGAAAGATGTTCCTGTGAATAAGATTTCAGATTTTCAGGCGGATTACATACATCATTTGGAAACCAATCATGCCGATACCTTGAAGACTATTGCTGCTGGAAAATACACCGATGATATTACAAAGGTGTTAACAGACACTGCAGCACTTGTATCAGAGAGATTTAAATAGATATTAAACATAATTCTTCAGCATGCCAAGCTTAAAAGAAGTAAGAACGAGGATAGCCTCTGTAAATTCGACCCAGCAAATTACCAGTGCCATGAAAATGGTGGCCGCAAGTAAGTTGCGTCGGGCTCAGAATGCTATTGTCAATATGCGCCCTTATGCCAATAAGTTGAATGAGATATTGCAAAATGTTTCCTCGAGTGCAAATTCTAGTGAAGATAATGTATATGGTGAGGAGAGAACTTTGAATAAAGTGCTTTTAATTGCCGTTACTTCAAATAGAGGCCTTTGTGGAGCTTTTAATGCTAATATCATTAAGAAAACTCGCCATTTAATGGTAGAGAATTTTAGCGATTTACATCGGAATGGAAACGTAGATGTGATAACCGTTGGAAAGAAAGCCAGTGAAGCTTTTGCAAAATTGGGAGATCGCCATGTGGGTTCTTATGATGATTTCTGGGATGATTTAAAATTTGAAACTATATACCCTTTGGCTGAGGAGCTCTTAAGCAAATTCAAAAAGAAAGAATACGATAGGATTGTAGTGGTTTATAATATGTTCAAGAATGCAGCTACACAATTGGTAACTGCAGAACAGTTATTACCTGTTCTGCAAACAGAGAAAGCAGAAGGTGCAGCAGAATCTAATTACCTTTTTGAGCCTTCAAAAGAAGAAATTTTAGGAAGCTTAATTCCAACGATTTTAAGGATGCAGTTTTATAAAACTTTGCTTGACTCATTTGCCTCAGAACATGGAGCTCGTATGACTTCTATGCAACAAGCTACGGATAATGCTCAGGAGATGTTGCGTGATCTTAAACTCAAATACAATAAAGCGCGTCAGGCTGCCATTACTGGTGAAATTCTGGAAATTGTAGGTGGTGCTGAGGCTTTAAAGAACGCCTAATTAGATAGATTCCTCTTATTGAGGTTTTAGATATATGAGGAGCTGCTTTTGTGAAAAGGTGGCTCTTTTTGTTTTCCTGAATAAATCCCTTAGAATAGGTTGAGCATTATTAACTATATTTGCTTCTATCAAAAAAGGGATATGAAATTTTTATTGAGATTCATTCAGATTATAATTATTGTTGGAAGTGTTTTTGTATCATCTTCTTTTGCCTCAGAAGATTCTAAGGTAGATAGCCTCGCATCTCTATTATTTAAGACAAATAATGAAAAATTAAAGCTTGAGCTTTTGTTGGAATTAGCTGATAAAACAAGTTGGACAGATATCAAATCATCTGAGAAATATGCAAGACAAGCGTTAGAATTATCTCGAAAACTAGAGGATATTAAAGGATTGGCCTATTCTAATTTTTGGTTGGCTAAAATATATGGTGATTATGAATTCGATTTAGCTGAGAATCTAATTCTGCAGTCTTTAGAACATGCCATGTCCATACAGGATAGCATTTTAATGGCTAGAGGTTATAATCTATTAGGAAATTTAAAAAGCAATCTAAAGTTCAATGAAGATGCTTTATCCTATTATAATCGTTCTTTAGGTATATTTTTAAGGCATGATCAAGATTCATTGGCAGCAGGAACTTATAATAATCTAGGTATTTCTTATGCTTTCGAATACGGAGATAGCCTTTCTATCAATTATTATCAAAAAGCGGCATCAATTAACATCAATAATAATAATTACCTATGGTTGGCCATAAATTATCTTAATATCGGTAACGATTATCTTCGTTTAGAAAGATTAAGTATGGGTTATGAATATTTGCAAATGAGTATGGAAATTGCAAATGAGCATCAATTTATTAGATTATTTCCTTGGATATATAATAACCTTAGCAATTATTATTTAAAGTCTAAAAATTTTCCAAAAGCTTTAGAATTAGCTAAAGAAGGCTTGAATAGAGCGAAAGATCAATCTAATAGATTGCAAGAACTATATGCCTTAGAACAATTGAAAGAAATCTCTCAGGAAATGTCTGATTTAGCTTCTACCAATTTTTATTTGGAAGATATTATTGAGATTAAAGATTCAATTAGTAAATATAATAGGCTCAAAGAATTGGATCTGTTGGAGATGAGATATAAATTTGAAGAAGAGCAAAAAGCTCAAGTATTAGAGAAAGCACTATTAGAAGCTAAATATTATAGGAAGGAAGTCACTTATCTCTTAATATTATTAATTGCTGGAGTATTTACCTTTACTTTTTTGTCACTCTATATTTTTCAACGAAATAGAAACCGTAGGAAAACTTTAGAACAAAAAAATACATTACTTGAAAAGGAGAAATTATCTAAAAACTTAGAATTTAGAAATAAGGAACTCACTACAAATGTAATGTACTTATTAAAGAAGAACGAGTTTATTTCAAATATATCAAGTAAGCTAAAAAATATAGATATAGATAATTCACAACAAGAGAATGATTATATCAGAAAAATTATTATTGAATTAGATAAAAGTATATCTGATGATAATTGGGAAGATTTTGAGGTCCGGTTTCAAGAAGTACATGTTGGATTCTATAATAGCCTTAGTAATAGTTTTCCTGATCTTACTCCCAATGAATTGCGTTTATGCGCTTTCTTACGATTGAATATGACCACCAAAGAAATAGCTGATATTACTTTCCAATCTGCAGAGAGTATCAAAAAAGCTAGATATCGCCTAAGAAAGAAATTAAATCTAAATAGAGATGATAATTTAGTCACTTTCTTGTCAAAAATGTAATTGTCCACTTTTTATCCCACTACCCTTAATACCATTGTCCACTTTTTGTCTTCTAAATAAAAATCTGATAAATAGCTCTTTATGTAGTTTTGTGTTCTGATTAATCTACAATACATAATCAAATATTGGGCACTTTATATGGACAAGAAAAAAAATGAAGACTTAGTGGATATACCGGCGTTATTGTGCCAGTCATACCGACGTTATTGTGCCAGTGTGAACAGCTATAATTTCTAGGCTAAATTTACACATTAATTTGTTTCATTTTCACACATTAATTTTCCTAAATATTTCACATTAATTTGCTTCTGTTTTTGATGATTTTAATTTGTTTTTTCTTAGAGATTCTCCTTTCAATTGTATTCTATGAGATGAGTGAACAATTCTATCTAAAATAGCATCAGCTATGGTTCCTTCCCCAATAATTTCATGCCATCCTGAAACAGGGATTTGAGAAGCTACAATTATTGAGTTCCGGTCATATTTACTTTCAAAGATATCCATCAACGTTTGTCTGGATTGGTTATCAAAAGCAGCCAAGCCAAAGTCATCAAGAATAAGCAATTCTGCTTTCTCTATTTTTAAAAGATTCTTTGTATAAGTTCCTTCAAGCCTTGTGAGCTTTAAGTAATCCATTAGTCGTGCAGTGTTGAAATAGAGTGTTTTCACAAGCATCATACAAGCCTGATTACCTAAAGCCTGAGCCAGATAACTCTTTCCTGTTCCCGTAGCACCTGTTATAATTATATTTTCATGATTGCGGATAAAATCAAGTAAAGCTAATCTCTCAAAGGTATTCCTATCGAGGTGTCTATGAGCAGAGTAATCGATATCTTGGATAGTCGCAGGGTATCGGAAGTTGGCTTTTTTTATGAGGTTTTTAATCTTATTATTCTGCTTGTTTTCCCACTCCTGATCTATGAGCATTGTAACATACTGATCGTTTGTGTACTGTTGGTTAATATTGATGTCTATATTGGTGTAATGCATTTCAGCCATAGCTGTTAAACGCATTTGTTTCATTTTTTCTATTGTATTTTGATTGTTCATTATTTCTATTTTTTTAATTATAAAACTCTGCTCCTCTGATGTTACTATGTTCAGTTATATGTGGATCTGTCGTTGAGCTATTATCAGATATATCCATTTTATTTGCAAGGATATTTTTAATGATACGATAGCCATATCTATACTGATCCATGGCTATTTCACAAGCTTTATCCAACCTTTCTTCTGGGTAATCTTTCTTTAAGTTGATAATACCTAAGCATTGTTTATAGGCTATTTCTGGATAAGAATTTTGATTTAAAAGCTTTTCTGTATAAGCCGCTACATGATCTCCTGATTTCTTGGCCCAGCTTATAAAATAACTAGGACTCCAATCCTTATAAAACTTGTGAGAGCTACTCAAATGGTCATCTTTCTTTGTGTAAGCACCTCTTTTATAATTCCTTTTATGATTGGCAATACGCTCCGATTTACAGTATATTTCGACGTCTTCAGAGTTATATTGTACTTCAACATCATTGCCAATATAACGAAAAGGAACGCTGTAGTAGTTTTTGTCTTCATGTAAATATACAAAGCCCATTTTTTGAACTTTTGCTTTTTTGTACTCTTTTAATTCATAAGGTTGTGATGGCAAAGAGGATAGGTATGATCTTTCATAGTCTGAAAAGTGTTTAAACCGACTTGTTCCCAACTGTTTCATTTGAAAAGCATTATACTCTGTCAGTTTCTCTTTTATGGCTTTGTTTAGTTCTGATATGCTAAAGAATGTTTGTTTGCTCAAAGGATAATAGATACGTTGATACACTAATTTCACAGCTCCTTCAACAAGTGCTTTATCTTGTGGCGAATAAGATCTGGTGGGATTAATGCTCGTTTTATAATGAATAGCCAAATCTTTTAAGCTCTTGTTTAAAATCGCACTGTATTTGCTTGATTTTGTTACTGCTGATTTTAAATTATCCGTTACTATAGTTTGGGGTACGCCACCAAAATATTGTAAGCAATGATTCATAGAGTTGATGAAATCTTCCTTTCTCTGGCTCATAGTTGCCTCTACATAAGTATAATGACTAGCAGGAAGTATGCTAA
>NZ_JABKBZ010000308.1:0-341 GCF_013166635.1 Lentimicrobium sp. S6
AAGCACACCTGATGCTATGCAAAGTTTATAAAGACTTCCGCAGGAATGTCTAAGCCGCCTTATATCAAAGTCGTTAAGCGGAGCAAATGGCTTGAAGGAATAAAAAACAATACTATTTGACGCTCGTTAGTGATCATTCGTAGAATGTCACTATAAGGAGGAGTTTATTGTTTGTCCGGAAAGGCATTTGTGGAGTAGTCTTTGATATACAGCGGAGGTTTTGTAACACTTTTCCAAAAAGTGTTGAAGAGAAATATATTATCATGCTTTTTCAGATTAAATGAACCATTTGAGTAATATATTTATTAATAATAGCTTCCTAAATTAACAAGAGAAAAAAA
>NZ_JABKBZ010000309.1:0-338 GCF_013166635.1 Lentimicrobium sp. S6
TGAACTAAAAAACATGTGCCAAATTGAACATTCTAGGCACAGAAGTTTTGAAAATTTTATCTCCAATATTATCGCCGCTCTTATCGCATATTCATTCTTTGCTAAAAAACCTTCTATAAAATATGATTTGGAGAAAGACGATCAATTAGCTCTGTTTTTATAATCGAACTCGGGTTACTAAGGATAATGCTTTTTTCGGCTCCCCTTGGGGCATTAGCGTTAACTTAAGCTGTCTATTTTTTTAAGTTACAGATATACATATGATTACAAGACTATTTCTTTCTGACTTCTTTGTTTTTTACTCTTTTTAATACAAAGGTGTTTTTATCTTCAAGCAC
>NZ_JABKBZ010000310.1:0-334 GCF_013166635.1 Lentimicrobium sp. S6
GAGGTATTAAAAAACATTTAGCTATTAACTGTCCTAAAGATTATTTGTTTGATAACTACAACAGAAAAGGAATTCCTATTAGCAAAACCCGAATACGAACCCTCTTAAAAGAAGCCCTCAAGAGAACCAATATTATTAAGGAAGTTACTGTTCATACTTTGCGACATACCTACGCCACTCACCAACTGGAAGCAGGACAGAGTATTATGGTTTTAAAAGACTTGCTCGGTCATTCCAGTATTCATAGCACCTTAATGTATTTGCATATTGCTCAAGTAGATGCGGTAAAGAAATTTGGTTGCTTGGATATTCTTTTTGGTTCATCAAATGAATA
>NZ_JABKBZ010000311.1:0-333 GCF_013166635.1 Lentimicrobium sp. S6
ATCCTGATTATCAGTACTAATATTACCATGGATATCTTCTACAGTCCAGGTGATGGTGGTTGTTCCTACATTATAGAAGCCACTAGCATCGGATGTTCCATTGAAGTTATTTGTAATACTCGCTACTGAACAGTTATCTGCTGTTGTTGGGGCTACTACTGTTACCGCTGCGCCACATAATCCTGCATCGGCTGTTTGTGTTTGGGCTGCTGCAGCTGTGATACTTGGATTCTCATCATCTGTAATTACGATGTTCTGAGTACAAGTATTGGTGTTTCCATGAATATCTGTTACTGTCCATAGGATAGTTGTTGTTCCTACTGGATAAGTATC
>NZ_JABKBZ010000312.1:0-329 GCF_013166635.1 Lentimicrobium sp. S6
GTCGCCATCCACATCAAAGCTCACCACATAGGTGATGGTATATCCTTGTTCCACATCAGAAGTTTCATAGGCGTGAGTTACCATTTCCACCTCAGCACCGGTATTGATTTCGTAGCCATCCCCAAAGTTCCATGATCTGGAGATGATACTAGCCGTTTCATCTACTATGCTGCTGTCTTTAAAGATGATGGTTTGTCTTTCACAATAAATACTGGTATCGGTCACAAAGTTCACGAAGATACAAGGATAGCGCTGTACCCCATGGCTGATGCTATCCACACAACCAAACTCGTCACTTACTGCTAAGCTCACATTGAAAGTCTCTAGGT
>NZ_JABKBZ010000313.1:0-328 GCF_013166635.1 Lentimicrobium sp. S6
TTGCTCACTTCAAGAGTGAAGATTACTTGATCTCCAACATTTGGTGTTGCCTCATCTACCGACTTAACGATAACTAAATCTGAAATTGGATTTGGGGTTGTTAAGGCATCATCCTCATCGTTACTTGTGTCAGGGTCATCTTCATTTCCAGTGAGTGTTGCTGTGTTTGTATAATCACCAGTAGCATTAACTGTACAAGTAATTTCTAAACTCGTATCTGCTCCATCGGCTAAATTACCTATGGTCCAAATTCCTGTGGCTGTAACATAAGATCCGGCTCCATTATCTGATAAATAAGTATATCCAGTGGGAAGCTGATCACTAACTG
>NZ_JABKBZ010000314.1:0-316 GCF_013166635.1 Lentimicrobium sp. S6
TTTCACTAAAAAACCTAAAGACCAAAGGAAAGAAACCTAAGCGTTGCAGAAAATTAAACTACTACTATCATCATCATATATCAGATATTGATGGAGTTAAGGTTGTTGTCTTCATTTCAAAAAGAGGGGTTAATGGTAAGTGGCATACAATACTTTCAACAAATACAAACCTTAGTTTTATAGAGATAATTGAAATCTATAGCATTAGATGGACTATTGAAGTCTTTTTTAAGGAGGTTAAACAATTATTCAAATTAGGCACCTGTCAGTCTACGAATTTTGATGTCCAAATAGCCCAAACTACTATTATTATGAT
>NZ_JABKBZ010000315.1:0-309 GCF_013166635.1 Lentimicrobium sp. S6
CTGTTTGTGTTTGGGCTGCTGCAGCTGTGATACTTGGGTTCTCAGTATCTGTAATAACGATATCTTGAGTACAAGTTGCTGCATTGCCATGGATATCTTCTACTGTCCATAAGATAGTTGTTGTTCCCACTGGATAAGTATCTGTGGCATCGGCTGTATTATTATAGTCATTAGTGATACTAGCTACGCCTGTATTATCTGAAGTTGTTGGAGCAATTACTGCTACGGACGCATCACAGCTATTTAAATCTGCTGTTTGTGTCATTGCGCCTTCACATGCTATACTTGGAGATTCATCATCTGTGATGA
>NZ_JABKBZ010000316.1:0-306 GCF_013166635.1 Lentimicrobium sp. S6
TATGAGTGGTACAACTTGCTCCGGTACGAGTGGCACAACTTGCTCCGGTATGAGTGGCACAACTTGCTCCGGTTTGAGTGGCACAGTTACATCGGTATAGGTGGCACAACATGAGTCAGCCTATCCAGGGGTTAAGACACTTGACAATTATGCTCCAAAACAATAACAATAGAGATTTATATTATAGGGTTACCCATTTAGTTCACAAATAGTTGTATATGAGTATATTATTTTGTAAATTGTATTCAAATTCAGGAACGATGAGGATACTAAAAAACATTGATAGACAGACGTTTAAAGAAAGAT
>NZ_JABKBZ010000317.1:0-304 GCF_013166635.1 Lentimicrobium sp. S6
ACAATATTGCCCCAGTAATGGCCTCACAGAATGTAACTATTCAATTAGATGCCTCAGGAGCAGCCAGTATTACAGCCGCCAATATTGATAATGGAAGTTATGATAACTGTGATTTCACCTTAACAGCAAGTCAAACAGACTTTGCTTGTACAGACCTAGGCTTAAATACAATTACCTTAACCGGAACAGATGCCAGTAATAATGTATCAACAATTACTGCCGATGTCACAGTAGAGGATGTTATTGACCCAAGTATTACTTGTGGAGCAGCAATAAGCCAAACCGCAGATGCAGGACAAGCCAA
>NZ_JABKBZ010000037.1:0-52230 GCF_013166635.1 Lentimicrobium sp. S6
TTGGTGTTGCCTCATCTACCGACTTAACGATAACTAAATCTGAAATTGGATTTGGGGTTGTTAAGGCATCATCCTCATTGTTACTTGGGTCTGGATCGTCTTCGGTTCCAGTGAGTGTTGCTGTGTTGGTATAATCTCCAGTAGCATTAACTGTACAAGTGATTTCTAAGCTTGTATCTGCTCCATCGGCTAAATTACCTATGGTCCAAATTCCTGTGGCTGTAGCATAATCTCCGGCTCCATTATCTGATACATAAGTATATCCAGTGGGAAGCTGATCACTAACTGATACGCCAGTTGCGGCACACGGTCCATTATTGTTTACTTTCAATGTGAAAATAACATTGTCTCCTACATTTGCGGCGGCATCATCAACTGTCTTTTCCATTACTAAATCTGCAATTGGGTTATGTATTGAGGCATCAAATTCAAAACTCGCTGAGGCTAAACTCTCACAACTCTCCGGTACTGGAGTAGTAGCGGTTACTGTATATATGTCTCCATCTGTGCCGCCGGTTATAACGCCGCCTGCTTGACTAATTCCATCGGAAGGGCTAAAGGTATATGATAATGCTGCGCTGTAATTCGTTATCGTTACGACTGCAGCTCCATCACAATCCGCTGCTGCTACCGTTACTGTCGGGGCATCTGGTGTTGCAAATTGTGCATCACTGTCAAAGGTGAAACTCGCTGAAGCTAAACTCTCACAACTCTCGGGTACTGCACTGTTAGCAGTTACTGTATATGTGTCTCCATCTGTGCCACCTGATACTAAGCCGCCTACTTGGCTTATTCCATCGGAAGGGCTAAAGGTATATGTTAATGCTGCGCTGTAATTCGTTATCGTTACTACTGCAGCTCCATCACAATCTGCTGCTGCTACTGTTACTGTTGGTACTGCAGGTAAGGCATTGACAATTAACTCCACTTCATCTGAAGTTAAATCTGTACAAACATTTGTTGTACTAGTAATAAGAACTCTATATTTTCTTCCTGAATGAGCTATTGGAGGTGCAGTTAAAGTTAAACTTTCTGTTGCAGTATTACTATATATTCCTCCATCAGATAAATTCGCCCAAGTTCCTGCTCCTATTTTTTCTTGCCATCTATAAACCAGTCCACCACCTGTTACATTTATTGTAAATGTTGCATTAATTCCAAAACAAATTGTACTGACACTGGCTGTTGGTTGAGTTGTAATCACACCTCCTGCGCCATAAGTAGTTACAGCTATATTTGTGCCATCATAAGCACCAGTTACTGGTAAGGTTCCAATAACTTTCCCTTGTGAATCAACTATTGTTGGTAAAACCCCAAGAATTCCATCATTATTTGGATCGGCATTTTCGGCTTCAAGAACATCATTACATAAATCTCCGTCACTATCCAAATCTAAATGATTAGGAATCCCATCACCATCAACATCGAAGGCATCAGGAATGCCATTATTATTGGCATCGGTATAATTAGTTGAAGAACCATCTCCTGTCCCATTGTCAACAGCATCGGCATAATTGAATATTCCATCACCATCTTCATCTCCAAAAGGATCTAATCCTGGATATTCATCTAAATCAAAAATCCCATCATTATCATCATCCAAATCATCTGCATCTAAAACATCATCATTATCTGAGTCTTTTGAATCTCTATAATCTACATCACCACCAGAGTTCACATCACTATCTTCATCAGGTAAAGTACTTGGGTCATTAATAGTTCCATTAGGATCAGTAACATCATCAGTTGTGTCAACAGCATCGTCTAATCCATCCAAATCACTATCTATTCCTAAAAGGGTGATACCAGCTTCAACAGTATCATACAATCCATCGTCATCTGAATCTACATCTAAGAAGTCAGGATTAAGAGTTCCAGTGCCATCTGTATTTGGTATTCCTGTTAAACCTAAAGACCCTGAACCATTACTCAATCCATTGGGAGTAGTATCATACACATTGTCCAATCCATCACCATCATTATCTAAACCACTTGGTGGTGTGTACCCAACTGTAGCTTGACCTTCAACATTATCAGGTATTCCATCATTATCACTATCTAAATCATATGAATTTGGAATTCCATCTAAATCAAAATCAAAATGATCATTTATATTATCAGAATTTACATCAATAAAATCTGGATAATCGGTGTCATTAAAATTAAAAAAGCCATCCCCATCATGATCCCCTGCGGGATCAACTCCAGGATAAAACGGAGATTCATTAATATCTAAAATCCCATCATTATCATCATCAATATCATCATTATTCTCGATGCCATCATCATCCCAATCTAAAGGGTCTGGACCGATTTCACAACCAAAACCATCATTAATACCTGATTTATTTGCCAATAACACCTTTACAGCTGAAACATTAGAAGCTGGCGCATTTAAGATATCGGTAATTTTATAAATGGAACCATTTCCATTATTAAAGAAATAAAAGTTTCCATTTCTATCTTGCCAAGTGGCTCCAAAACCACTACTAGTAGCTACACCGTCTAAAGAATTATCAAAAGAGATTGATTTATTTGTTACAGTAGCAGTACCATTATTAGAAGGGTCAGATATATTCATTACCCTAAGCGAGGTTCCGTTCACACCATATATCTCATCTCCAATTAAAGAATAATCAGCAGGAGCTCCTGACTGACTTGCAAAGGTTTTTTCGGTTACAGATACAGTTACGGGAACTGTTGGAGATAAACTTAAGCCCGTTATATCGAAAAGTACAACTTTAGTTCCATTTACAAAACCTACATTATCCTCATATGCAAACAAAGTATTATTGAAATTTTTAGAATTCCCTGTAATTTTAATATCACCCATATATTTATAGTTATCGGCAGGATCATATACACGAACTGTTGTACTACCAGCACTAGAATAAATCAACTGTGTGGTAGCATTATATGCCGAATTTGAAGCAGCATTATAGACTGATCCTTCTAATTCACCTACTTCAATATAGGTTTGTTGAAAAGCATTGTATCTAAATACTTTAGTTATTGTTTGGTTAACTCCATTAACCTGACCTATTGTTTGGTATAAAGTATTAACTGGTCCACAAACTACTTGAGCCTGCACTCCCTGTGAAAAACTTAAAAACAATAAACATAAAATGGTGAAAAACGAGGCGGTTCGTTTCAATTTTGATATCATAGCTTCAATTTTTTTAATAAATGTGCAATTTCAAAATAAACATTGTGGTTACTTGTGATTTATAAAAACTTAAACTCATTTAAATAAATACACATCGTTTGAATAGAAATAATAAATTGGTCGTAAAGAACAAGTCCCTTAATAAAGGTATGAAGAAATTTTAAGCCCTACAATTTATTAGCATCTTATTTTTAGCATTTAATTAACAAAATTAAGAAGTATGTCTTAAGTAGGCATGAAAAATGTTCTGAAATAGTCGATTAATGTTCTAAAATCAGAGAGTATTGAATTGAAAAATAGAAAAGATTTATGTATTCAATTATTTATGTGCTTGTTAAATGATTCTAAGTACTTTTCGCCAATTGGTAGGCTTTGATTATCAATAACAACATGACGTTTATTATAAGATTCAATATAGTCTTTATTAATAATATAAGACCTTTGAGTTCTAATGAAAGAACTTCCTAATTGTTTAATAATATCTTTCAAACACCCTCTAACTAAATGCTTCTTGCCATTAGAGAGAAAAATGCTCAAATAAACATGTTCACTTTTGATGTAAAATATACTATTCTGATCAATCTTCACAAAAGCTTGTTCTTGCTTAATAAATAAACTTTTTTGCTTAATTATCTGTGATTGATTCTCCCAATTGGGCTCCTGATTGGGCTCCTGATATTGACTAAAACAAATTTCAAGCGCGCTATACAAATCATGCATTTTAAAAGGTTTTGCCAGGTAAGCTGACGGTTTTGTTTTAACAGCCCTATCAATTAAGCTCGTACAGGTCTCGGAGGTTAAAAAAAGAAAAGGCTTTTGAATAGAATTTTGAATGATTTTGCCTAGTTCGATACCATCCTTCTCCCCTTGTAAATGAATATCAAGAAGAAATACATCTGCCACATTATCCTCAATAAGAGCAATTCCTTCCTCAAAAGTACTGGCAGGAGGAAGAGCCACATAACCATGCTTTTCCAACATGCGAACAATCATTTGAGCAATAATTTCATCATCTTCAATTATGGCTATTTTTTTCATCTCCATATACAATCACACTAAAATATACCTTCTTATAAGTATAGTATTTATAAAAACTATTTTATTTCCTTTTTTTTCAACTTTCAAAATTAATCTTTCCAAGTCAAATTCCTAGTAATTCATTGGATGATTTGTGGTTTAAGTTTCTTGAGATACAAGACAGTCACTATTCATCATATACTCATTTATTCATCTGCTTAATTTCTTAGCTCAGTACAGCGATATAAATACATGTTCATTAAGCATTTTCTCCATTAATTCTTGTAACCTGATAACTTTTAGAACTTCAAACCCTCTGCCGTTGGATTTCCAATTTAAAGGTTGGTTGGCTAATTCACTAAAGATATAAATCGGCATTCATTGTTCATGCTTCTCTATAACAGAAACAATTTGTGTTTCTGAATATCTTGACTTTTGCATTATAAATATTTACAGATAAATATTAACACTAATTCTAACGTATTTTGGTGGATTTATAAAACCTCAATTAAAATGGCCGAAGTTTGGGGAACCATACCTTTCTAATTGATTTTGAAGTATATATATACTTCAAATTACGCATGCTTAGATCTTATCTAAATAGAAATATTCTGAGATTACAATCTGGAATTTACATGAGCTTAAATATGCAATCGAAAGTGTATTCTCAACTTCTGATTAAAAGTGTACTCCTATATTTTTCTAATCATTTCTGTATCAGATGGCATAAAATCACATATCAATGAACATTAGAAAACTACCGAAGCACTTTGGTTATAAAAGCTCCATCGTTTGTTCATTTCACCATTTTTTCCAAGGAATAGTTTTAACTTTGTAGACTAAAGCATTCCTATTATGAAAGTGAATCCAGAATTAGACTTAGCTTGGCAATTTGTAGAAAATACCAATCGTAATATTTATCTGACCGGTAAAGCTGGAACTGGGAAAACCACTTTCCTCCACCAAATAAAAGCCAAAACCAATAAACGAATGGTGGTGGTAGCTCCAACGGGTGTAGCTGCTATTAATGCCAAAGGCGTAACCATACACTCTTTCTTCCAAATGCCATTCGGACCCATCCTACCCAATCAACTCTATGCTGGCCCCGGAAATAAAAACACTAAAAATACAGGAGTTCAAAAGTTCAACAAGAAAAAAATAGATATTATTCGCTCTCTCGACCTCCTCATTATTGATGAAGTGAGTATGGTGAGAGCAGATTTATTGGATGGAATTGATCAAGTTTTAAGACGATTTAAGAATGGCTCTGAAGTATTTGGTGGAGTACAGGTTTTAATGATTGGAGATTTGCAACAATTGGCCCCCGTCGTAAAAAACGATGAATGGAGTTTACTAAAAGATTATTACGACAATGCTTTCTTTTTTAGCAGCCGAGCTTTTCAAGAAGCCAATGCTATTAGTATAGAATTAAAACATATATATCGACAAGAAAACCAAGATTTCATTTCCATCCTCAATCAAATTAGAAATAATAATATTGATGAGCAATCCTTAAAAAGATTGAATCAACAATACAATCCCAATTTTGTGCCTAAAAATGAGGAGGGTTATATTACACTAACTACCCATAACAGAAGAGCCAAGCATATGAATGATGCTGAGCTGAAGCAATTGAGCAAAACAAGTCGATTTTATGATGCTGAAATTGAAGGAGATTTCCCTGAATATGCTTTCCCCAATGATGAAGAATTAGAGTTAAAAGTAGGTGCACAAGTGATGTTTATCAAGAATGACAGCAGTCCTGATAAGCAATTTTTTAATGGAAAGATTGGCACCATTACCTATATGGATAAAGACGGACTTAATGTGCAATGTCCAGGTGATGCTGAAGAAATTACTGTAGAGCGAGAAAGCTGGCATAATATCAAATATTCTATAGACTCCAAAAACGAAATCAAAGAAGACATCATTGGTGTTTTCACTCAAATTCCTTTACGTTTAGCTTGGTCTATCACTATCCACAAAAGCCAAGGATTAACTTTTGAAAAAGCCATTATAGATGCTGAAGCCTCTTTTGCACACGGACAAACTTATGTGGCTTTGAGTAGATGTAAAACACTGGAAGGAATCGTTTTAAAAAGCCCAATCAATCAGCAAGGAATTATACAGGACAATAGAGTGATTCATTTTTCTCAAGAAGTAGAAAGCCAACAACCCGATCATCAGAAACTCAATGATTCCAAGAAAGAATACCAACTCTACCTACTCGAACAACTATTCAGCTTTAAACAAATTCAATACTTCCTCAATAAATGTCAGAAGGCACATTATAATAGTGGTGGCAGCCTATTGGGGAATTTAGACGGTCCTCTAAAAAAAATGAGAGAGGAAGGCACTCAGGAACTCATTAAGATTGGCGGAGGATTTTCCAATCAATTAAGAACTATGAGCGAAGGGGTCACAGAAGTGGAACAAGTAAACGAGATTCAAGAGCGTATCAAAAAAGCCGTAGCTTACTTTCTTACACATATTGATATTCACATTAGTTCACCACTATCCGAACTCTCCTACTCTAGCGATAATAAAGCCATACTTAAAGACTTTAAAAAAGACTTAAAAGAATTAGAAGACTTGGTAGAACAGAAAATATTTTGCCTTAAAGGTTGTATCAATGGCTTTGAAACGCAGAATTATTTGAAGCTTCGGGCCGATTCTATTTTCCAAAAGAAGGTCGTTTCCAGAGTAAAAGAAAGTCGCCCAGCGGATGATTTAAGCGCCCATCCAGATCTGTTTAAAACCTTGAAGAAATACCGCAACACCATGGCTACTGATGAAGATATTGAACATTTTCAGGTCTTCACTCAGAAATCACTATTTGGCATGTGCGAATCTTTACCCACAACTTTAAACGAGCTGAAAAAGGTACACGGAATAGGCAAAGCTAAAATTAATAAATATGGTGATGATTTGGTGGATATTATCCGAGAATATTGCATACAGATTGGTAAAGAATTTTCTACTGAAGAAAAATTAGAGCTTGTAGAAAAGCCTAAAAAGAAATCCAAAAAACCCACCAAAGAAATCAGTCTCGAAATGTTTCAAAGTGGCATGACCGTAAATGAAATAGCCAAAGAGCGGGGATTGGTAACTACCACCATCGAAGGACACTTGATACAATATTTACCGACAGGAGAAATTACTGTAGAAGATTTGGTTGACGAAAAAATCATAAATGAAATCATCAGGACTATCAACGATATGGAGTTTAAAAGCTTAACAGAATTAAGAAAAGCATTAAATGACCAATATAGCTATAGCCAGTTAAGACTGGCTTTGATGAAAAAGGGCATGGAGGAGCCTTTATAAGCTTTTACTCTTCCAAATTAACATAATAAGCGCCTTTGGTTAATATTTGACCCTTAATCTGAGGCGTTTTGATTTCGGTAAATTCATCATTTGACTCCCCTATTTTTACTTCTGTTTTCTTGAAATAATATCGCATTTCATCTTCTTTTTCCAACACTACAACGTAATATTTATTTTCAGCTTTCAAAACTGCCTCATGGTCAATAGCGAAAAGATTGATATTATTATAAAACAGTTCGAGCATTACTTTACTCCCTGGAATTAAAGACTCTTCGCCCATTATACTGGCCTGACATACCACACCTTGTAATTCTGAATTCATAGATTGCCCCACTGAAATCACTTTAGCCTCATAATCTTTAGTTCGATCGACTGAAGTGAAAAAATGTAAATGTTGACCGACTTCTATATTGCTTGCAAAATCGGCATAAATCACAAACTCCAATAAGGCATTTTTTCCATTTACAATATGCATGAGTACATTCTGTGGCTCAACATACTCGCCAATTTGAGAATTGATTTGCTGTATTTGACCTTCAATGGGAGCGTAAATATTGAAGTAATTCTGTATTTTTCCACCATTCAGCAATTCCTTAGAAAGCTGCATATTCTCAAGCTGTGCCCTACTGGCATCTACTTCCGCTAAAAGGATTTCATATACTGACTCTGCTTCTAAAAAGGCTTTTTCAGAAGAAATATTTTCTTCAAACAACTGCTTTTGTCTCAAATAATTTGATTTGACAGGCTTTAGTTGCGCCAATGCAACAAGGTAATTCTTCTGTAATTCAATAAATTCATTGCTCTCTACAGTACACAATACTTGCCCTTTTTCTACATTTTGATTCAAAACCACTTTTACATCATTTATTTTACCAGAAATAGATGTGTTTACCATGGCTGAAGATTGATAGTTTGTAATAATCTTTCCTGTGGTTTGATAGGTTTTTGAGAAGTTTTGCGCTTTCATGGTTTCCAACTTCATATGCTCGGCCTCAAAGGCCTGCTTTTCTATGACAATCCATTCCTCAATGGTAGTTTCACCTTGAGCCTCCTCCTCTATAACGGTGTTATTTTGACAGGAAATAAAAAATAGGGAAATGATAATATTCCAATAGATCGCATTATATGTCTTGATTTTCATTCTTTATAAGTTTAAATACTTTAATTCAACCATAGCATTTTGCTTTTGCCACAAACTATTCAAATAATCTAATTGTATTTGCACAGCTGTTTCTAAACTGATAATATATTGATAGATACCTATCTCACCAGTACTTCTGAAAGTCTGAGTGGCTTGCATCAATTCTTCATACATGGGTTTGGCAAATAGTCTATAGTTCTCAATATACTCGTCTTGCTTTTGTAACTCCAATTGCCATTCATTTTTAGTAGAAGTCATTATTTTTTTCAGATTCTGGTATCTCTCCTCCTCTATTTCAATTCCTATTTTTCCTGATTTTATTCTGGATCTTTGTTCACCAAAAAATATAGGAATCCCCAACCCAACAGTATATCCATTGTAATTTTTTGAATTTTCAAATTGATTACTCCCATTATAATACCCTAAATTGATACTGGGCAATAGGGTGTTTTTATTCCATGATAATTCTGCTTTCTTAATGGCTATATTTTGTTCGAACATTAGCTGATAAGGATTGCTTATTGTAAAAACATCAATAATAACCTCATCTAAACCTATTTGAGTAAATAGCAAAATTGTGTCTGTATTACATAATTGCTTCAAACTCTCTTTGCATTTGGCCAAATCAAAATCCAACTCCTTAAGCATTAATAATAACTCATTTTTACGAGCTTGTGCATTTAATTTCTCCAAAGCACTTACTCCTCCTAACTCATACTCTTTTTCTATTGACTTTACAAAATGACTAAATATACTATCCACATAGTTTAAATATTCAGATTTGTTTAAATGATATTGCAACTCAATATACTTCAATGAAACTTCTCGTGACAATCTACTTTTCTCAATCTCATATTGGGTTTGTACCAGCTCTGTATTTAGTTTATTCACTTTCTTTCCTATAAAATACAAAGTAGGAAATAGAAAACTCTGCTCAATACCAAAAACATTTAGAGGATGCCCATTATCCGCCATATTATTCTGATCAAAATCATAATAAATATTGGTAGGGTCAATTGAAAAAGCACTAGGCTCCATAGCCTCAGCTTCCTCCACTCCCAATTGAGCAGCTTTAAGTCCAGCATTGTTTTCATAAGTCATAGATAATAATTCATCTAGACTATTAATCTGAACTTGTGCAAAAATCTGATTGGTCAATAGGAAGAAAGCTCCAAATATTACAATTGAATTTCTAATTAATTTAGGAGGAAATAATTTCACTGTTTTCACATCATGAAATACCGAGAAAAGAAGAGGAAGTAGAATCATGGTTAACAAGGTTGCTGTCACCAAGCCCCCAATCACAACTGTAGCCAATGGCCTTTGAACTTCCGCTCCAGAAGAGGTGGAGATAGCCATGGGCAAAAAACCCAATGCTGCTGCAGCTGCTGTTAACAGGACAGGTCTCAACCTTTCTTTAGTAGCCTTAAAAATCAATTCTTTAATATCCTTAATCCCAGATTCTTTTAAATGCTTTAGATGCTCCAATAAGACGATTCCATTTAACACGGCAACCCCAAAAAGAGCAATAAATCCAATTCCTGCCGAAACACTAAAAGGCATATCTCTAATCCAGAGCAGTAAAACACCTCCAACCGCAGAAAGAGGAACTGCAGAAAATATCATAATGGCTTCTTTAAAAGATTTGAATGCAAAATGAAGAAAGATAAAGATTAAAATCAATGCTATGGGAACTGCTACCATTAAGCGGTTGGTGGCATTCTTCAAATTCTCAAACTGTCCACCATACTGAACATAATAACCGGAGTCTAGTTTAAGCTTAGTACTTAAAATTCCTTCCACATCTTTAACTACGGATTCTAAATCACGATTTCTCACATTTACACTGACCACTACCCTTCTCTGTGTATTTTCACGCGATATTTTTGCTGGAGCTGTGGTATGATAAATCTTAGCTACTTGGGAAAGTGGAATCAATCCTCCATCGGGTAAACCAATTTTCAACTGCCTGATATTTTCGATGTTTTGCCTGAATTTTTTATCTAACCTAACGACTAAATCAAACCTTCTTTCCCCTTCAAATACTTTTCCAGCCACAGCACCACCAAAAGCACTAGATAGTTGCTGGTTGAGCTCTTCTATGGTTAAGCCATAATGAGAAACCATATTTCTTTTATAATCTACCACCATTTGAGGAAGGCCTGCTGTTTTTTCAACTATTACATCAGCTGCACCTGGAACATCTACAATCAAAGACTTGATTTCCAAAGCTTTTTGATTTAAGTAATCCAAATCTTCACCAAAAAGCTTAATGGCTAAATCGGCTCGTACTCCTGTTATCAACTCATTGAACCTCATCTCAATGGGCTGAGTAAATTCATAATCTATCCCTGGGATAATCATCAACTCCTCCTTGAAAAGGTTGGCCAGCTCTTCTTTTGAGGAGGCCTTAACCCATTGCTTTCGAGGATTTAGCTTAATAATCATGTCTATTTCTTCCATGGACATAGGGTCGGTTGGAACTTCTGCTGCACCAATTCTACACACAATTTGATCCACTTCATCCGGGAACTTAGTTAAAATAATATCCTCCATTTTAGTGGTCAACTCAATGGTTTTAGATAATGAAGTTCCGGTTTTTAATACAGGTTGAATCACAAAATCGCCTTCATCTAAAGTGGGAACAAATTCACCTCCCATTTGTGAAAATAGGTAGCCTGTCAATAGGAGAGATAAAATGGCCATAGCAAAAACTACATTTTTAAATTTATATGCCAGTTTAAGAACTGGTGCATAGGAGGCATAAAGCCATTTCATGATGGTGGCAGTCCATTTATTCTCTTTTTTTTCTGCTTTTAAAAACATGGCTGATGCAGCAGGAATCCATGTTAATCCAAATATCATAGCACCAATAATGGCAAAGCTAAAAGCAGAAGCCATCGGACGGAACATTTTGCCTTCTACTCCTTCAAGTACAAAGACAGGAATCAATACAATAAGAATAATCACTTGCCCAAAAATAGCTGAATTGATCATTTTAGAGGAGCCCTCGAAAGTAATTTTATCTTTAAGAATTTTAGCCTCTGATTTCGGCAAACCAGCCAACTCCTTGCCCGCCATACTAATTCGAAGCGCTACAAATTCCACAATAATAACTGCTCCGTCTATAATAATACCAAAGTCTAAAGCCCCTAAGCTCATCAGGTTGGCATCAATTCCCATTAAATACATCATACTGATGGTAAAAAGTAAGGAAAGTGGAATGATTGATGCAATAACTAAAGCAGACCTCATATTCCCTAACAAAAGAACCACAATCAATATCACAATGATACATCCCAAAAGCAAATTCTCAATGATGGTAAAAGAAGTCTTACCTATCAACTCACTTCTTTCTAATACAGGATTGATAAAAACACCTTCTGGTAATGATTTTTGTACTTCCGCCACACGTTGGATTACTGCATCAATCACTTCTTTTGAATTGGCATCTTTGAGCATCATGATTTGTCCCATCACTTTTTCACCTTCAGCATTGGCGGTAATGGCGCCAAACCTATTGGCATAACCAAATTTCACTTCTGCAATGTCTCCCAATAAAATAGGGTAACCATCAGTGGTTTTCATTCTGATTTTTTCGAGCTCAGTGTTAGAATCGATCATTCCGTTACCACGAATGAAATAGGTAAAGTTTTCTTTTTCAATATAGGCTCCACCTGCCAAACTGTTGTTGGCTTTAATGGCATTATAAATATCGAGTAAAGTAATCCCATAGGATGTTATTTTTTCTGGATCAATAGCAATTTCGTATTGTTTTAAGAAACCTCCCCAGGTGTTTACTTCAACTACTCCCTGAATACCTGTTAATTGTCTTTTTACTACCCAATCCTGTATGGTCCGAAGCTCCATAGGCGAATACTTATCTTTAAATTCGGGTTCAACGTCTAGAATATACTGGTAAATCTCACCTAGACCTGTAGAAATAGGTCCCATTTCTGGAGTTCCAAATCCTTCTGGTATATTTTCAGACGCCGCTTTTAGTTTTCAGAAATTAATTGGCGTGGAAGATAAGTTCCCATATCCTCATCAAAAACAATAGTAACTACCGACAAACCAAACTTTGATATGGATCGAATCTCCTGAACACCAGGCAAATTACCCATTTCTAATTCAACAGGATATGTAATAAATTGTTCCACATCCTGTGTAGATAAATTTTCGGAAACAGTGATCACTTGTACTTGATTATTAGTGATATCTGGAACTGCTCCAACTGGAATATTAAGGACAGAATAAACACCAAAAGCTGCGATACTTAAAGTAAAAAGTATCACCATCAGTTTATTCTTGATGCTAAAATTGATGATTTGATTAATCATTTCTTAGTTTTTAAGAAGAATATAATTTGGTTATGGGTTCTCAACTATATCTAAACCTGAAAAAATCACAATATTTTAGCAGGAAAAAATAATAAAATGAGAATACACAAAGATAGTAACAAAGTCCCCATTATCAAAGCCATACCATATGAAAGAATTCTCCAGATTTCAACATTACTAAATATGGTATTTCAAGTCTCAAATATTATTCTTTTCTTTGAATAATAAAATCAAATCACATGAAAAAAATATTTCTTACAAGTATTATAATTATTTCTTCCTATGTTCTTTTTGCACAAATAGGAGGTGTATCAAACTCAAAATTAGCATCTCTAAATGCGACTACTATTGACCACCATATTGTTGAATTTGAACCTAGTGTTAGTCATATCATTTCTCATAAAGTCTGGAATAATGAGGGGCAATTACAAGATTTATATGGTAGCTCTGATAGTGTTTTTAAAAGTACTGGACTTGGATTTAGGTTTACTTATGGTTTATGGGACAAGGTAGAAATTGGGGGAAGTATTTCAACCGATTTAGCCATGACAGGCCTTGGAGTGAAATATAATTTCTGGGGAAATGATAAAATGGATATTGCAGCCGTGGCAGGAGCAAATATTCCTTTGGGAAATAAAACTATTGATAATACGATAAAATTATCCGACAATCTCACATCAGTGGGTGGTGGATTTATTTACTCTGCTTATTTTAATGAGAAATTCACTCTAGATGCAGCTGCTCAATACTTATTTTTTGCTGAGAAAACTGAGGATGAGCATAAAGGAAGTTTGTACTTAAATACTGATGTGGGCTATTATGTATTTGACCAAAATTTGCAGCTCATTGTAGGAGCAGGATATCAAAATTCATCCTTTAATCAGCTCAATAGCAACACGGTGAGTGTTTACCCTGGAATTACTGTTGAAACAGGTAAAAGATATGTTCTAATTCTCCAAGCTCCTTTTGATATTGCAGGGAAGAATGCTCGTAAGAATTTTGGCATTTCTTTTTCTTTAACAATATCTATAGATTAATTACTCGTTAATCTAATCAGCTCTTCAGCGATATCTTCCAAAAGAAATACCTTTTCTGCAGCTATCTTTTTTTGAGCCGATCGTGGCATCTCAGGAGACTCTGCTGATTCAGGATCTTGAATCACACAGGTTCCTCCACATGCATTAATGAGATCCATACCATAGGATCCATCTTGATTTGCACCTGTTAATATAACGGCTATCAAGTTTTCTTTTTCTTCAAAAGCCGCTGATTCGAAGAACACATCTATTGAGGGCCGGCTATAATTCACCTTCTGATCTGCATTCAGTATAACTCTACCTTCTTCTAATAAAGCGTGATAATTAGGTGGGGCATAATAAACACGGCCTGGCAAAAGTAATTCCATATGATTCGCTTCTTTTACTTTTAAACTAGAGTGTGAATTCAAAAAATCAATAAAAAACATATTCATAAAAGAATTCATATGTTGAATCACAACAATAGGAGCCGCAAAATTCTTTGGAAGGCGAGATACTACCTGTCGTACTGCATTTATACCCCCAGCGGAAGCACCAATAATCACCAGCTTTTGATATTTTTTCTTTTCGTCTAGCATTATTTTTTCTGATAGATTTTATGATTCTGGTGAATGGTTCTGAATTGAGGATAGCTATCCATAAATCTTAAGGATTCCTTTGCACCGAGGCATAATAACCCTTCAGAATCTAGGCTATTAGTTAATATATCTATCACTTGATTTTGTAATTCCTTTTCAAAATAAATCAGAACATTACGACACAAAATCAAATCAAATGAACCAAAATGATGCTCATCCATTAGATTTTGTGTAGCAAAAGTTATTTTCTTAAGAAATTGTTCTTTTAGATGATATTTATCGTCTTTAAAATCGAAAAACTTATAGAAATCAATATTGAAATTTGTAGCTCCAAGGTTTTTCAAATACTCTTTAATATAGGTTGTATCTAAAACTCCTTTAGAGGCTTTCTCAACAATTTGCATATTAAAGTCAGTTGCTACAATACGCTCATAAGGAATTTTAAAATGCTCCATCATCATTAATATAGAATAAGCTTCTTCTCCAGATGCACAGGCAGAAATCCATATATTCAATGGCTTTTGCTCGGGCACCTGAACTAAAAACTGATGCAAACTCTCGTAAAATAATGGATCGCGAAACAACTCTGTAACATTAATAGAAAGATCTTCGAACAAAGCATCAAAGGCTGCTTTATTCTTTATAACATCCTCTTTCATTTCAGTAAAACTGCTATATTTTGCAAAGGTCAATCTATGGCGAAACCTTCTCTTCAAATGAGCTTTCCCGTATCTCCTAAAATCAATCCCATAAGTTTTGAAAATTTTTTCCAAAAAAGATTCTAAAACTTCGTCACTTATTTCTAATATATGATTACTCATCTTGCGCTAATTATTAATTACTCTTTCTAAATCTGGTCTTTTAAATGGCTTACTGATGTATGCATCCATTCCTGCATCGAAACATATCTGATCGTCACCTTTTAAGGCATTGGCAGTCATTGCTGTAATCTTTATGGGATCCAGATTATTTTCCTTTTCATATTCTCTAATTTTTATAGTGGCTTTTAGGCCATCTAAAACAGGCATTTGGATGTCCATTAAAATCATATCAAATTCGCCATCGATATATTTTTGGAATGCAATTTCTCCATTATCAGCTACGGTCACGTTATGCCCCCATGCTTCCAAATTATATACTGCTACTTTCTGATTAATCATATTATCTTCTGCCAATAAGATCCGTAATTTTGGAACATTAGAATCTTCTGGTTTATTAGCATCCTTTTCTTCAATCACATCCACTTCATGACTAATACCGAAAACCACCTCTTCAATAGTATTATATAAGCTCAAGCGTTTTAATGGCTTATTCATATAGGCTGAAATTTCCAATACTTTTTTATCGTCACTACTCACCACATTCTGCTGAGCAGTCAATAACACAAACTTGGTTTTCAAGTTTATAAACTTGCTCTGCAATTCTTTAATAAACTGAGTCCCATTCATTTCAGGCATTTGGTAATCCACAAATATCACGTCAAAAGGATTCATATTCTTTTCATATTCAGCAACAAGCTCTATACCTTGCTTTGTACCAAATGCACTTACTACTTTTGCTTCTTTGGCATCCAAATATTTAGCAAATATCATTTGAGAAGGCTCATGATTATCAACTATCATAATATTTAGATCCTGATAATTTCTATCTTCAATTTGCTTTTGTTGTATTTGATCCTTATCAATATTAAAGGAAGCAGTAAAATAAAAAGTACTTCCTTCTCCAGCTACACTTTCAACACCGAAAGCCCCATTCATCTTTTCAATTAGTTTTTTTGAAATAACTAAACCAAGACCAGTTCCTCCAAACTTTCGGGTTGTAGAAGCATCCACTTGAGTAAAGCTCTTGAATAGTTTCTTCTGGCCTTCTTCTGAAATACCAATGCCTGTATCCACCACTTTAAACATCAAATGAGCTTTATTGTTCGTTACCTTTTGTAACTCACAACTGATAGTAATAGCTCCACTTTCTGTAAACTTTACTGCATTATTAGCAAGGTTCATAATGACTTGTTGCAATCTCACAGGGTCACCTATTAATGAAAGTGGAATCTCATTATCTATATAAGTATAAATCTCATCGTTTTGCTCCGCTGCTTTAAACTGTAATACATCAGCCGTATCTTCAATAATGGTTTTGATACTAAATGGAATACGTTCCATTTCAATTTTTCCAGCTTCAATTTTGGAGAAGTCTAAAATGTCATTAATAATGGTCAAAAGGTTATTTGCGGAGGTGGAAATGAGTTTAATATATCCTTGTTGTTCCACATTCAACTTGGTTTGTGACATGATATCTGAAATTCCGATAACCCCATTCATGGGAGTTCGGATTTCGTGAGACATGTTAGCCAAGAACATTGATTTAGCTTTGGTAGCTGCATTGGCCTTTTCAACAGCAATTTCGAGCTGTTTTTGCGCCTCTTTACGCTTCACATTCTCATTCTCCAAAGCATCTTTTTGCTTTTTAAGCTCCTCTTCACTCTTCATCAAACTTTGAGCTTGTAACTCCAATTCTTCATTAGTCACCTGTAATTCTTCTTGTTGAACCTGTAGGTTTTCTTCGGATACTTGTAAAGATTGAGCTTGCTTTTCAAGAGTTTCATTAGTTACCCGTAACTCTTCTGTTTGAACTTGTATCTGCTCGAGCAAGGACTGAGTTTCTAACCTAGACTGTGTCATAGATAGTGAAATGGCCAGGCTTTCTTTCAAAACACCTGTTAGCTCTAATTCATTTTGTTTAAACTTTTCAAAAGATGCCAATTCTACTAATCCTATAAGCTGATCATTCAATTGCAGAGGAATTAAAACGATTTGAATTGGTTTTGCTTGACCAATGGAGGTCTTCATTTGATAGAAATCAACTGGAATATTATTGATCAGTTGAATCTTATTCATTTTCTCGGCGGATTGTCCTACAATTCCACTTCCCAGCCTTACAGTATTCATCTCAAAAGAACCCTCTACACCAATAGTAGCTTGGGGCTTTAATGTTTTACTAAAAGAGTCGTAGATATAAAAAGCGCCGAGAGGGGCGTGTAAAAATATAGATACTGAATTTAAGGCTTTGGCTGAGAAATCTTTAATATTGGTAGCAAATCTTGTTTTATCAAACAAATCATTCTCCGCTTCCCTAATACTCATTTGATGTCGATTAGAACTTTCCAATTCGAGTAGTTTTTGGGCCATTTTATTAAAACTAATCGCTAATTGATCTTTTTGAGATTTCACTCTAACTTTTACATTGTATTTACCATTTTCAATCTCTTTAACTTGCTTAATCAACTCATAATTGCTATTAGTTAAGATATTAAGAATTCGTGCGGTTTTGGCTATTTCATCCCTACCACTTACTCTAATTGGTTTTGGAGTAATCCCTTTACTGAGTTGGTTTAATGAATAAATAATTCTACCTAAACTCTTCCTATAGAATAAGGTGTAAACAAAAAGCAATACTATTGACAATAATAAAGCGAAACTAAATCTACTTAGCATTAAACTAAATAGGATATCCATCTCATCTTTTACAAAACTATTATAAGGAAGCATGATTCCTATATAATAATTGAATAATGGATGATAAGTGTAATAAATCATGACATCGTCACCCAAAGAAGAGTCTTTTAATCGCAACCTGACAATCGATTCATTTTCTACTTGGCCATCACTTCTATTCATTAGATAATTAGATATCAAACTGTTATACAGAAGCAACTGTTTTTTATCATTTGAAGTTTTAATATTCATGCCTTCAAGCTGAGGATGCATGAGCATCTGCCCTTCAAACTTGTTATTATCTGACATGATAAAGGCATAACCATCTTTTAGAAAACGATCGCCTTTAAGTTTCTTACTTACCGTTTTCAACTCCGATTCTTTCTCTCCAACATATAATATGCCTTGAATTTTTCCATCAACGTAAATAGGCTCATAAGCTGTAGTATACCAATCATCTACAACAAATGCCCTACCATTAAAAACCTTTCCTTTTTCAATGGTTTTAATCACTTCTGAAGAGTTTGGAATAAAAGTACCGACCGCCCTTTTCTTACCAAGAGTATAGACATTAGTGGAAATTCTTAAATAACCCTCCTCTATTTTTTGGAAAATAGTAACAGTAGAAGGACCTAGATCCCTAATTTTATCTACAATAAAATAATTGTTTTGAATTGGAATTCCATCCAAAGTCCAAGCATCTACCATAACAACAGTGGTATCTTTAGTGATTTGATTAACCGCTTGATATTGAATTTTGTTTTTAGAATCAACTTTTATTTTCCCAGAATAGTTCCTATAAAATAAAAGGTGAGCAATTTTTATATTGTCCTTCACCTCAACTTGCATATCCTTATAGGCCAAGTCAAACTCACCTACCATACTACTCACATGGTGGTATAGATAATCATCGTTATGTCTTGTGATTAACTCCTTTTGGTGCTTATAAACAATATACCCAGTTATGGAGAAAACTAGAAATAGTAAAAAAGCTATAAATAAAAATAGCTGAATGGTTATTGAAAATCTCTTTAATAAATTCATGTTCGATGTTTTGTGGCTATTCAAATATAATGAATATTTATGAACTTTCCATCCTAAGGTTTGGATTTTATCTCAATATGAATTTTACAATATGAATTAGTGAATATCTTTTGCACCCTTTAGTGCTAGAAATTATTATTTATTCGACATTTGCCAAAAATTTTTAATATGATTGAAATTATAGGATATTTAGGCTCTTTGCTCGTTGCAATGGCCATGATTTTCAACTCTATTGTTCGCCTTCGTTGGTTTAGCTTGTTTGGAAGCACCTTATTTACCATTTATGGCTTTACTATAGGTGCTTATCCTGTTGGAGTTTTAAATGGCTTTATCGCATTAACCAATATTTATTATCTAATAAAAATGTACTCTACAAAAGAGTATTTTAGAACTTTAGAAATTAAAGCCAATAATTATTATTTAAAAGAATTTCTGGACTTCAATTTATCTGACATCCAAAAATTCTTCCCTGATTTCGAAATTAAAAATCATGATATCTCATTATTAGTATTGAGAAATATGCAGGTTGCGGGTGTATTCTTAGCCGATAAAAAAGGGGACGAAATCCATATCAAATTAGACTATGTCACCCCAAGTTATAGAGATTTTAAATTAGGGAAATATTTCTACCAACAGGAACAGTTTAAAAAAGAAGGTTTTAAAACTTTCAAAATAGGAAGCTATAGTAAAAAGCATAATCAGTATCTTAAAAAACTTGGTTTTGAGCTAGACAGCAGTAAAAAAACAAGTACTTTTATCAAGCCGATATAATTAATTCCTGCAAATTATAAAACACTTGATAATGAAGCAATATCAAAACTCATCATTAAAGAATCTTCATACTTTTCACACAGAAGTATCCGCTAAAAAAGTCACTATTTTTCAAACTGAAGAAGAGGCTGTGGAGTATTTCAAACAAAATTCTAAATGCACTAAAAGATTAGTAATTGGAGAAGGAAGTAATTTGCTTTTCGTAAAAGATTTTGAAGGTGAATTATTAAAAATTGAAAACAAAGGTTTTGAAATTATTGAAACCAGAGCTCAATGGGTTTGGGTGAAAGCTGCGGCAGGTGAAAACTGGGACGATTTTGTGGCTTGGGCGGTAAAAAATGGTTTTGGAGGAGTTGAAAACCTCTCCTATATACCAGGAACAGTTGGAGCCTCGCCAGTGCAGAATATTGGAGCTTATGGAGTGGAAGTTCAAAATGTTTTTAATAGCCTAGAAGCAATAGATTTAAATAATGGACATAGGGTCAATTTCTATTTACATGAACTGGAGTTCGATTATCGATATAGTATTTTTAAAGGGCCACTAAAGAACAAATTCTTAGTGACATCAGTTGTTTTTAAACTCGACCGATACCCAAAAGTGAAACTGGACTATGGAAACCTCAGGGAGGAGGCTCTGAAAACAAGTAATAAGTCTTATGCAGATATTAAAAACGTAAGACAAGCTGTTATCAATATTAGAAAAAGTAAGTTACCTGAGCACAATGAGATTGGAAATGCAGGGAGTTTTTTCAAAAATCCAATTATCTGTAATAAAGAATTCGATTCTATTAAAGCATTGTATCCAAATATTGCGCATTATCCTTTAGAGAATGAGCAAACAAAGATTGCGGCAGCTTGGTTAATTGAAAATGCAGGTTTAAAAGGGTATACTATTGGTGATGCTGGAGTTCACCCTAATCATGCTTTGATAATAATAAACAAGGATAAGGCTACAGGTATAGAAATAGCAGAGCTTTCAAATCACATACAAAAGACAGTTTTTACAAAGTTCAAGGTACAATTAGAGCCAGAAGTGATAATCCTCTAGCTCTAGAATTCTTTTGTCAATCTTTTATTTAGAACCCTACACTTACCCCAACACTATAGAAAGGAGCCCAATCTGAATATGGTGAATTTCTATCCTGTAATACATCAAATAATATTTGACCATAAGCAAAAGTATTACGACCTATTCTTTGTGCAAACCCTCCTCCAAGGAAAATAAAAGGAACACCCTGTCTGTATTTTTCATTGTTTAATCTTGAGAGTTCGTAATTGATATAACTAAATTCGGCATGCAGATAAGCCATAGGTACAAAGCGAAACCTACTAAAAACACTACCCCCATAATTACTATAACTCTGACGACCATAACCATAATAATCGTAGCTGTTATATTCATACAAACCCGTAACACCAGTTGTAAGCTTAGGAGTGAGTTTATATCCTAACAATGGATTTATTCTAACCGAAGTAACAGAACCAAAACTAAACCCCAAACTACCTCCAATAATCACTTTATTCATTTTAAATGAAGACTTTTCCTTAGGTTTCTCTGCTTTATTTTTAGGCTGAACTTGGTGTTGACTCGCTTGCTCATGCTGAGCAGGCTCATCTTTTACAAGAGTATCAGACTGTTGAGCCAGTACTGACAAACCAAAAGTAGCTAGTAAAATAATTATTAATAAGTTCTTCATAATATGTGGAATTAATAGATTTATTTTTCTAATTCTCTTTGTAAGATATCTTCAACCTCTTCAGTACATGAACCACAACCAGACATGGCTCCTGTTATATCCTCTATATCTTGCAGGGTCACTGCATCCTGTTTCTCTATAGCGTGAACGATTTCATGCTCGCTAACGCTCATACAATTGCAAATGATATTGTCTTCCATATTTTTTTAATTTTCGGCAAAGTTAATCATTTAGAACAATTCTAAAAGGATAATCCTTTAGACAAAAACAATTCTAAAACATCACTTACCTTCAAATCTTTACTGGGAATAATGTGCTTTGCTTGCTCATAAAAAGGATTTCTTTTTTTTAATAAAGCATCCACAAAACCGGGAAGTTCTTCATCAACTAACTCTGCAATTAGAGGTCGACCAGCTTTCCCTTGTTTTAAGCGACTGGCCAAAAAAGCACTATCTGCATATAGAAAAAGTGTCTCGCCTAGCTGATTCATTAAACTCATATTATCATGATAACATGCCAAACCACCACCTGTACTAATTACACCATTCTCAAGTTTACCAATCTTTTTTAGATGAGAATGTTCTTGAATACGAAACTCTTCCTCTCCCCATATATCAAACAGTTCGCTAATGGTCTTTCCTTCTTCACTTTCGATGGTTTCATCAATATCAATAAAATCATAATCCAGCTGACGAGCTAGTTTTTTTCCTAAGCTCGTCTTACCGCTCCCCATCATTCCAATTATAAAAATCAACATATAACAAAATTAGGAATTAATCTTTAGTTTAAAAAACCAAAAACAAGCAATTTTACTTTTCAAACCAGATATGATAAAGTATTAATAGCTAGCGGATAAAAGCAATATATTTTGTCTTAAAACACTTGGATTTCAGAAATATTTTGTAAATTTGCAGCCCGAAAGAGATATCAAATATCTATTTCGCTTATAATCAATACATTAAAATAATAATTTAAAATTTAACACGATGTTAAAACAGTACGAAACCGTTTTCATTATGACTCCCGTTTTATCTGAAGAACAGATGAAGGAAGCGGTAAACAAGTATCGTGACTTACTAAAAAGCCTAGGAGCTGATGTAGTACACGAAGAAAAATGGGGCTTGAAAAAGTTAGCCTATCCTATTCAAAAGAAATCAACAGGTTTCTATCACCTTTTCGAATATGTAGTAGAAGGTTCTCAAATTCGCGAATTCGAAATTGCTACAAAGCGCGACGAGAAAATGTTAAGATTCTTAACTGTATCTCTCGACAAACATGCTATTGCATATAATGAGAAGAAAAGAGCTCAGAAAAAAGAAAAGGCAACTGAAGCAGCTAGCTAAATTTTATTAATGGCTAAACGCCCCAAAAACTTTAAAAATGGCACAAAATAGTGAAATAAAATATTTGACCCCAATAGCGGTTGATACAAAGAAGAAAAAATACTGTCGTTTCAAGAAAAGCGGTATTAAGTATATCGATTACAAAGACGCCAACTTCCTTTTGAAATTTGTGAATGAACAAGGAAAAATTCTTCCTCGTCGTTTAACAGGTACTTCAACTAAATATCAAAAGAAAGTAGCTCAAGCAGTGAAAAGAGCTCGTCATTTGGCTTTAATGCCTTACGTAGGTGATTTATTAAAATAAGGAGGCAGTATTATGGATATTATATTAAAGAAAGACGTTACTAACTTGGGTTATACCAACGACATAGTAACTGTTAAATCAGGATACGCAAGAAACTATTTAATTCCTCAGGGATTTGCAATAGCTGCTAATGATAGCAATAGAAAAGTACTTGCCGAGAACTTAAAGCAAAAAGCATATAAAGAAGAGAAAATCAGAACAGTAGCTAGTGATAAAGCTAAGTTAGTGGAAGGTTTAACTGTTAAGATTGGAGCTAAGGCTGCAACAACAGGTAAAATCTTTGGTTCTGTTAATGACATTCAATTGGCTGATGCTATCAAAGAACAGCACAATCAAGAAATCGATCGTAAGATGATTACTATTGAAGGTGATGCTGTTAAAGAAGTTGGAACATACAAAGCCACTGTGAAATTCTATAAGGATATCACAGCTGAAATTAGTTTCGAAGTGATTGCAGAGTAAATCTGTTCAAGTTAAGTTATTCAGACCCGTTTCTATTGAGACGGGTTTTTTTTATAATTTAGTGTTATGGAAATAAGTAAATCTGAGATAAAACTCATCAACGCTATTAAAACAAGTCATGGTAGAAAAAAACATGGCGTATTCTTAGTTGAGGGTCCAAAGATGATTGAGGAGCTTCTGCAATCAAATTTTGACATAAAACTGTTAATTGCTACTGATAATTGGTATCTTGAAAACAATAAAATAGTTAACGAGCCTTTTGCACGAGTGGTGAAGAGTAAAGACTTAGAAAGAGTGAGTCAATTATCTACTGCAAACCAAGTTTTGGCTGTCGTCAACTCTCCTATGAGTAACGAACTACATATACCAAATGACGAGCTGATTCTTGTACTTGATACCATACAAGATCCTGGTAATTTAGGTACAATAATCCGCACGGCAGACTGGTTCGGCATCAATACTATCCTTTGTTCAAAAGAAACAACAGATGCATACAGCCCCAAGGTAGTTCAGTCATCCATGGGTTCTGTATTTAGAAAAAAAATTTACTATACTGAATTAAAAACGGCATTATCATCCAACTCACATCAGCTACCAATTTATGGAAGCCTCCTTCAAGGTGAAAATATCTATGAATTATCTTTGAATAAAAAAGGATTTATCGTTATTGGAAACGAATCAAAAGGAATCTCCAAAGAAATTCAAAAGCTGATTACTCAAGCTATTTATATACCACAAGCCGATAATTCCAAAGCAGAATCACTAAATGCTTCTATTGCAACTGGCATCATTTTATCCATCTTTTCTAAATAAGTTAAAAATAGTATCATTTTCAGCTCAAAAGTAGAAAAGCTTTATCTTTGTAAAAAAATAAATCATGATTCTTAAGTTAATATTAATCACCGTAGTTTTAATGGCTGTTGCCTTTGCTTTAATTGGAATAAAAATGTTTTTCGTTAAAGGAGCTGTATTTACAAAAACCTGTAGTTCAGATTTAGAAACGAGCCAAGGTAAAAAGATGAGCTGTATGTGTGAAAAGGATCCTGATTATGTATGTGAAAATTACGAATCACATCATGGTGCTGGAGCAAAAGCGCATTCTCATTAAAAAAAAAGCATAAAAAAAGCCTACTCGAACTGTAGGCTTAAGACTTATTCACTTCTCGAAACTTATTTCATTTGCTTTGTTAATTCTAAAGCTTGTTCTTTATAATAACTATTTGATTGCGAAATCATGGTAAATATCACATTGGCCTCCTGTTTCTTATTTTGTTTTACCAAGCACAAGCCTTTATACCATTGCGCTTGGTCATAAAACACATTTAAATAATTTGATATGACCTGATCAAACTTAAACTCAGCAACCTCGTACTCTCCTATTTCCATATGTGCCACCCCACTATAATATAAAGCGGTAACACTGGTAGGTAGCTGTTCAAAATAATCTATTGACTCCTCAAATTTATTATCTTCAAACAATACCAAGCCTTGTTCTAAAACACTATTACTATGCGTAGAACCACTACGAGTATTTAAAAACACTTCATCAGTATTATAATATTGATCAAATAATTTATCGGATGCTGAATTCTCATTTAGAAATACATAGCTGCCAAATAAAATGAGGGCAACAGCAGCAACTGATGCCACATAGGACCAGTGTCTTCTTAAACTAATCAACCTTTTATTGGAGTTTTTGCTTTTATGCGATTTACTAACTTTTTCTAATTGCCCCCTGAAAACTAACAATTCTTCATTACCAACATAAGTCATCAACTCTTTAGCCATCGCATATTCCTTTGCGAAATCAGAGTCTGATTCTATTAACCGATTAAAGTCAGTCAGTTCAAACTCCGAAAGTTCATTCAGGACTTTCTTTTGGATTAAATTTGTTTTTGACGCTTTCATAATAATTCTCTTGATTTAGGATCTTTTTTAATCATTTCAATCAGAGTCTCGAGACAGATCTTCTTTCTTTTTCTTATATAAGCATCGCTGGATAAATTTAGTTTATTGGCAATTTCAGCAGCTTTAAATCCGGCCATTACCAATTTGAGTATTTTCATACAAGAGTCAGGAATTAGATCGATATATTTTTGGAATAATTGCTCTTTTATTCCTTCAACCGCCAACCTTTCCTCTTCTTCAAAATCACTAGAAATAAATTCCAAATCTTTTAAATTATCTGCAAGAGGCAATGCATCTTTCGAACCTGTAGAGTAGTACTTAAATAGCGTAATTCTACAAACCGAATAGAAATAAGTAAAGAAAGAACTTTTTAATATTTGAAACTCTTCAGTTTTTAGTTTCTTGTAGATAACTACAAGAGAATCTTGAAAAATATCATAAGCAAGATCTTCATTCCCTCTTTTCGACAAAACCAAGGTTTTAATCGAATCGAAATAACTTTGATAGATAAATTGAAGTATAATATTATTACCACTTTTTATTCCATCTAGGATCTCATTTGTTGTATATTTCTCTTTCTTCACTTATTAATACTATTTTTTGTAAAAACGTACCCCTAAATTATTGATTATTTTTAATCTTTTTTTAAAAACTTTTACAAACGCCTGGATTACTGCATCTTATACAGATCCAAAAATATAGGCAAATGATCACTAAATCCTCCATGATATTTATACCCTATAAAAGTTCGATTCGGTTTTAATCCTAAAAACTTTTCATCTTTTTCTAAAAGATATGGCTCAGCAAAAATGGGATTTTGATGGAGGTTAATTTGTAATTGGTTATTGGACAAAAGTAAGAACTTTGAGACAATAAATTGATCTAAAATTCCCCAATTGGCTTGATATTTATGAGTTCCTTTTGATTTATCATTTACTAAAGGCAACATTACATTCACCATTCTTGAAGAACCCTCAGGGCTACCAGCCTCTAAATGAAGCCTTAAACTTTCATCTTCAGGTTCATCATTAAAATCCCCCATCACAAAAATAGAAGGTGTTAATTCTTCATTAAATATGGAATCTATTTTCACCCTTAAGATATCGGCCACATAATTTCGTTTTGGAGCCGATGCCATTTGACCTCCCCATCTACTAGGCCAGTGATTAACAAAAATATGAATTGTATCTTCATTAAATATTCTAAGCTTAACATAAAGAATATCACGAGTCTTTGTTTGTGGAGAAAAATGAAAATCAATCCGAACGGCTTCATGATAAATCAATTCTGCACGCTTAGGATCGAATAATAAACCAACATCAATACCTCTTCTATCAGGGCTTTCTTCATGAACAATTCTATAATCAAATTTTGAAAACGGAGTCTTGTAAACCAATTGGTTCAATACAAACCGATTTTCTATCTCGCATAAGCCGATAATTGCAGGCGGGTATGGATTTCCAACAGCTACTATTGTTTTATAAATATTACTGAGTTTATCTTGATACTTATACCAAGACCAATGCTTCGCCCCTTCCTCTGTAAACTCTTCATCACTCGTTAAACTATCGTCAAAAGGGTCGAATAGATTCTCAACATTATAAAACATCATTCTTAAACTATCTTGAGGATGCCTATCTAATTCCTCTTGAGAAAATACAAAGCCATTTAAAAAAATAGCCTGGATAAAAAGTATTATCCTTATTATTTGTTTTATATTTGACATAGTTTCTACTAATGTAATACTGCCAATAATAAATCTAAATCGCGGTAATTAAAGCCAAATTTTTTCCCAACCCTATTATTAGTTATAATACCATTAAAGACATAAACACCATTTCTAATTCCTGCATTTCGCTTTAAATACTGGGAAACCCCTCCTGCATCAGCCATTTCTAGTAATAAAGGAGTAAAAAAGTTAGAGAGGGCATTAGAAGCTGTATAGGCCACACGAGAGGCAATATTTGGTACTCCATAATGTGTAACTCCAAACTTTTGATAAACGGGATCTTTGTGACAAGTTGGACGAGAAGTTTCGAAAGCCCCACCTTGGTCTATACTAATATCCATTATGACAGAGCCTTTTCTCATATTCTCTACCATATAGCTTGGAACCATATAATGACTTCCAGTCTCTTTTACACGTAGTGCTCCTATGGCTACATCCGCATCCTTTAAAGCCTTCATTAAAACCTGAGGCTGTATAGTTGATGTAAATATATTCTGCTTTAGATTGTTCTGAATCCTCCGAAGTTTATAAATGGAATTATCAAAAATCTTTACCTGAGCCCCCATTCCAATGGCGGAACGAGCGGCATATTCACTAACAGTTCCTGCACCAATAATAACGATTTCGGCAGGTTTTAAACCAGGAACCCCCCCAAGCATAGTACCATTTCCATAATCTGGATGAGATAAATAATGAGCTGCAATTTGAACTCCAGCACTTCCTACAATTTCGCTCATGGAACGAATGAGAGGATACGCCTTGGTGCTGTCTTTTATTCTCTCAAAGGCAATAGCTGTAGCTTTTTTCTCAATAAAATCGGCAAAATACTCTCTTTTCTGATTAAATAATTGAAGGGATGTAACCAATAATTGATTCTTTCGAATCAGGCTTCTCTCTTTTGGGGATAATGGACTTACTTTTAGAAGAATTTGAGCCTCCATTACCTCTTCTGTTGTTTCTATAATTTCGGCTCCCTGCTCAGAATAATCCACGTTAGAATGGCCTGATTTAAGACCAGCATTGGATTGAACCAGTACTTTATGACCTAGTTCCACCAATAGACCTACTGATTCTGGTGTCAGACAAACTCTATTCTCACCCTCCTCTGTTTCGCTAAGCACGCCAATACTAATATTTGATTTTTGGTGCCCAACTTCTAGCATCTCTTCTTTGGGTAGTAATTGCGATGAAATATTTATCAATCCTTCTTCAGAAACCATATACGATATTTTGAGAGCTATTTTTTTTTAAACTTCCCATTTAATTATTCTATCTCCGGTTAGCTCATCTTCCTTAATTTTCAAATATACGCATTCTTCAGGTAAAAGTTTCTCCACTTTTTCCGGCCACTCCATCAAACATAGATTTCCGCTCTCCAAATAATCGTAAATACCAATATCTAGGGCCTCCTGATAAGTTTCCAAACGATAAAAATCAAAATGAAAAACAATATCCCCTTTTAAGGTATCATATTGATTAATAATAGAAAATGTTGGACTATTAACGATCCCATCTACTTGTAAGAACTCACAAATGGCTTTGATGAATGTGGTTTTTCCCGCTCCCATTTCGCCTTTAAAAGCAACTATCTTATGCTCTCCAAGCGATTTTATTAGGCTTTGAGCTATCTTTGAAAGATCCGAAGGACCTTCAGCTTTGAATTCATATTTTGACATGGGGCAAATTAAATAAAAAAAGCAAAGGGATATCCAGTTTTTGACACAAAAAAAAGGAAATGAATAACTCATTCCCTTTTCTTTATTTTATTGTGCCAATTATTTGCTTCGCAAACGAATAATAGGAATCAATAACTCCTCCATGGATATACCACCATGCTGGAAGGTATTCTTATAGTAATTAGCATAATGATTGAAATTATTACGATACGCAAAGAAATCATTTGTCTTTGCAAAAATGTATCCATCATTAATATGTGTCTTTGGGAGAAATACATCCTTGGGTTCTCTAACTTCATAAACATCTTTGGCTTTGTAATTTAGACTTTTTCCAACTTTATATCTCAAATTGGTATTGGTTAGTTTATCTCCAATGACTTGTACCGGGTTCTGAACCCTAATACTACCATGATCTGTTGTTATGACCACATTTACATCTTTTTTGGATAAGTATTTAAACATATCATATAATGGAGAATGTTCAAACCAACTCACCGTTAAAGATCGGTAAGCTGCTTCATCATCGGCAAGTTCTCTGATGATTTCCATTTCGGTTCGAGCATGTGAAAGCATGTCTACAAAATTATAGACAATCACATTCAAGTCATTATTCATTAAGTTTGGAAGTGAATCGACCACTTTTCGACCAAAACTCATATTGAGAACTTTGTGATAAGAGTATTTGTCCTGTCTACCAAAACGCTTCAGCAACTCGCCCATTAGTTGAGATTCGAATTGGTTTTTCGATCCCTCATCGTGCTCTCCTAACCAATATTGAGGATATTTCTTTTCTATTTCTGAAGGTAATAACCCAGAGAACAAAGCATTACGAGCATATTGAGTCGTACTTGGGAGAATACTATAATACAGTTCCTCTTCTTCAATTCGGAAAAGTTCCTCAAAAAAGGGCTGAATGGTTTTCCATTGATCATATCTTAAATTATCAATGATAAATAAGAAAGTAGGTTTATCATCTTTAACAGCTGGTAATACTTTCTTCTTCATCAAAGTATGCGACAATACAGGTGCGTCTGAACTATTCCCACTTAACCAACCTTCATATTCACTCATCACAAATTTTGAGAACTGATTATTGGCGTCGTCCTTTTGCATTTTCAGCACTTCATCCATACCATTATCTCTCGATTTACTCAAACTCAGCTCCCAATGAACCAATTTCTTGTAAATCTCAATCCACTCCTTATGATTTAAACGATTACCTATTTCCATACTCAAAGCCTGAAACTGCTGCTGATAAGCCATGGTGGTTTTCTCCGAAACAATTTTTCTATTATCGAGGTTCTTTTTTAAGCAAAGAAGAATTTGATTAGGCTTAACGGGCTTTATCAAATAATCAGCGATATTTGATCCTATAGCCTCCTCCATGATAGATTCTTCTTCACTTTTTGTAATCATCACAATTGGTAAAGAAGGTGACTTTATTTTCAATCTCTCTAAAGTTTCAATACCACTTAACCCTGGCATATTTTCATCCAAAAATACAATATCGAAATCCGTTTCATCAACCAAATCAAGCGCTTCACTCCCATCATTAGCAGTACCAACCTCATAACCTTTTTGTTCCAAGAACATAATGTGGGGTTTCAAAAGATCTATCTCATCATCAACCCATAATATTTTAGTGCCCATATTTTTTCTTTCTATTAAAAACATAAAATTAGCGATTTATTGCATGGATTTTACTCAACAAAAACAACAATCATATATAGAGCTGAATTACAGATACTTGCTCCTTGTTAAGATTTGTTAATGCTTCTTATCAATTCTCTATTATTCGTTTATAAGAACAAAGAAATACGTAATTTGCAGATTCATTCGAAAACTATGAATACAAACAAGCTTAAAATATTTAACGATCCAATATATGGCTTTATCCAAATAAGTGATGAATCTATTTATGATATTATAGAGCACCCCTATTTTCAAAGGTTAAGAAGAATAAATCAGTTGGGATTAACTTATATGGTCTACCCTGGTGCAATTCATACTCGTTTCCAGCATAGTATGGGAGCAATGAATCTGATGAAAAGCACCTTACTAAGTTTGAAAGATAAAGGAATCAACATTAGCACCGAGGAGGTGTTAGCTGCTCAACAAGCCATTCTTCTGCATGATATTGGTCATGGGCCTTTCTCCCATACTCTAGAGCGCCACCTATTATACCGAACCAGCCACGAAAAAGTAGGTTCCTTGTTATTAGAAGCCATTAATAAGGATCTCGGTGGCATATTAGATACGGCCATCGCTATTAATAAAAACTCCTATCATAAGAAGTTCCTTCATCAATTGGTCAGTAGTCAATTAGATATGGATAGGCTCGACTATTTAAAAAGAGATAGTTATTTCACTGGTGTAAGTGAAGGAGTTATTGGAACCGATAGGCTAATCAAAATGCTCAATGTTATAGATGACCAATTAGTGGTAGAGGCCAAAGGGATATATTCTGTAGAAAAGTTCTTGGTCGCTAGAAGAATCATGTATTGGCAAGTATACTTACATAAAACTGTTCTCAGTGCTGAACAACTGTTGATTGAAATAATTAAAAGAGCAAGAGTTTTATCAAAAACCGATTCTAGAATCAGTTCTAGTCCAGAATTAATTCTTTTTCTTAGAAATAAGATAGATGCTGAACAATTAATAGAAAAGGATTTATTATCCAAATTTGCCAGCATTGATGACTTTGATATTATGTTCGCCATTAAAGAATGGTCCAAACATAAAGATAAAACACTAAGTTTATTATGTAAAAACATTTTAGAAAGACATATTCCAAAGGTTATTATCCAGAAAGAAAAATTCGACCAAAATGCTATTCAAAAGTTAAAGAAAAAAGTAGCTAAAACTTATGAAATAAGCATAGATGAGGCCGCTCATTTCGTATATAGCGGTATTGCTAGCAATAGAGCTTACAACCAAAAGGCGGATAAAATTTTCATTCAAGAAAAAAACAGAACACTGGTAGACATCACAACAGCCTCTGACAACTTCAATATCAGAAGCTTATCGGCTCCTGTTAGTAAGTTCTATTTATGCTATCCCAAAGAATTCCATATTGGAGACACTAAGATTTAGCATTTTTTTAGTTTAGGCAATTTTGAATATATTTGCCCCAAATTCGAAAACTAACACATATGAAGTTTACTGCCGCGCAGATCGCAGGTGTATTAGAAGGCAAAGTGGTTGGAGATGAAAACATTGAGGTGCATGACTTATCAAAAATAGAAGATGGTCAGCCAGGAACCCTTAGTTTTTTAGCTAATCCTAAATATACAAAGCATGTTTATACCACTAAAGCAAGCATTATCATCGTAAATGAAGATTTTATTGCAGAAAAGGAAGTCCCTTGTGCTTTAATTAAGGTTAAAAATGCATATGTTGCATTTTCTACATTATTAGATCTGTACAAAGAAGCTACTAATCAAAAAACAGGAATTTCGTCTCAAGCCTTTATTGCTGAATCTGCCCAAATTGGAAAAAACGTATATATTGGCGAATATGCTGTTATTTCTGAAAATTGTGTTATTGGGGATGGAAGTAAAATATATCCACAAGCTTATATTGGAGACAACACTAAATTGGGTAAAGATTGTATTTTATTTGCGGGAGCCAAGGTATATAATGATTGCAAAATTGGAGATTCTTGTACCTTCCATTCTGGTGTTATCATAGGAAGTGATGGCTTTGGATTTGCCCCACAAGATGATAAAAATTACAAAAAAGTAGCCCAGATAGGCAATGTTATTATAGAAGATTTCGTTGAGGTAGGAAGTAACACTACTATCGATAGGGCCACCCTAGGATCTACTGTAATAAGAAAAGGTGTAAAATTAGATAATCTAATTCAGATTGCTCATAATGTAGAAATCGGAGAAAACACTGTAATTGCAGCTCAAACAGGAGTATCGGGAAGTACTAGAATAGGTAAAAACTGTATGATAGGCGGTCAAGTTGGTATAACAGGCCATTTAGTTATTGGAGATGGAGTGATGATAGCTGCTCAAAGTGGAGTGAGCTCAAATGTTAAAGATGGTAAAGTCATTCAAGGTTCCCCAGCTTATGATATTGCTCCATATAGAAAATCATATGTATATTATAAGAGACTTCCAGATATTGTGAAGCGTATTGATGAGCTAGAAAAGCAGCTTAAAAATTCAAAAAACTCGTAAAGAGATTTTTTCTTAAATTTGCGGCTATTTTAATTGAAAACCAGAATGTTTTCATCAAATAGCTTGATATAAAAATTAGCATAAAGTATTTATGGAAAAACAACGTACCATTAAAAGAGAAGTAAGCATCTCTGGAACCGGATTGCATACCGGACAAGAAGTAACCATAACATTCAAGCCAGCAGCAGAAGGTTATGGTTATCGATTTGTAAGAACAGATGTGAACGAAGATATCGAAATTAAAGCCTTAGTTGACTATGTAGTAGATACTTCTAGAGGAACTACTTTAGAATACAAAGGTTCTAAAGTTTATACCATCGAACATGTTTTAGCTGCTTTGGTAGGATTGCAGATAGATAATGTTAGAATTGAAATGAATGGTGCAGAAACTCCAATTCTTGATGGAAGCTCAAGATTATATATTGAGAAATTAGAAGATGCTGGAATAGAAGAACAAGAAGCCGAAAGAGAATATTACGAGCTCACCGAGAATATTAGCTATCAGAATGCTGATGAAAAAGTTGAATATATCGCCATTCCAAGCGACGAATTCAAAGTTTCAGTGATGATAGATTACGAAAGTGAAGTTTTAGGAACTCAACATGCCAATATGTATCATATTGGAGAATTTAAAAAAGAGATATCCAAAGCAAGAACCTTCGTATTTCTCCATGAACTAGAGTTTCTATTAAAAAACAACTTGATAAAAGGTGGTGATCTTGCTAATGCTATTGTTTATGTAGAAAAACAAGTAGAACAAGATGAACTCAACCGCTTGGCTGAATTATTTAACAAACCTGTTGTTAATGTAACTGAAAAAGGATACTTAAACAACCTGGAACTTTTTGCAAATAATGAGCCAGCCCGTCACAAATTATTAGATGTAATAGGTGATCTTGCATTAATCGGAAAACCTATTAAAGCACATATCATTGCCACTCGACCTGGACATAAGAACAATACTGCTTTTGCCAAAATCCTTAAAAAAAGACAGAAAGATGAAGAGAGCAAGAAAAACATGCCCACTTTCTCATCTGATGTAAAACCACTTTTCGATATCAATGATATCATGAAAAAGCTTCCTCATCGTCCTCCATTCTTACTTATTGACAAGATTATGGAGATGAGCGATACTCATGTTATTGGAAGTAAGAATGTGACCATGAACGAGGATTTTTTCGTAGGTCACTTTCCTGGAAACCCAGTAATGCCGGGTGTATTGCAAATTGAAGCGATGGCCCAAACTGGAGGAATCTTAGTTTTAAGCACGGTTCCCGATCCTGAAAACTATATCACTTTATTTATGAAAATTGATAAAGTAAAATTTCGTAATCAAGTTGTGCCAGGTGATACTCTAAATTTCAGTTTAAAATTACTAACCCCTATCAGAAGAGGACTTTGCCACATGGGTGGAATAGCTTATGTAGGAAATAAAGTAGTAATGGAAGCAGAAATGTTAGCGCAAATAGTGAAGATAAAATAAAAATACAAGATAATGAATCAACCCTTAGCATACGTTCATCCTCAGGCAAAACTTGCAAGTAATGTAGTGATAGAGCCTTTTGTAAATATTGAAAAGAATGTAATCATTGGAGAAGGCACATGGATTGGATCGAATGTTACTATCATGGAAGGAGCACGAATTGGGAAAAATTGTAAGATTTTTCCTGGTGCAGTGATTTCTGCTATCCCTCAGGATTTAAAATACGATGGTGAAGAGACCCTAGTAAAAATAGGTGACAACACCACCATTAGAGAATTTGTGACCGTAAATAGAGGTACTAAAGCCAATATGGAAACCATAGTTGGAAATAACTGTCTGCTTATGGCTTATGTGCATATTGCTCATGATTGTATCGTTGGCGACAATGTAATCCTAGCTAATGGAGCAACTTTGGCAGGCCACATAGATATTCACGATTGGGCTATCATTGGTGGCCTAGCAGCTGTACACCAATTTGTACAAGTAGGAAAACACGCCATGATTAGTGGTGGTGGAATGGCTCGTAAAGATGTTCCTCCTTATACTAAAGCAGGTCGCGAACCTCTTTCATACGTTGGTATCAACTCCGTTGGTTTACGCAGAAGAGGATTTACACCAGAACAAATTCAGCAGATTCAAGAAATCTACAGAATTATTTATTTAAAGAATAAAAATGTATCTCAGGCTGTCAATTATATTGAAGCAACTATTCCTGCAACACCTGAGAGAGACGAAATATTAACTTTTATTGCAAAATCAACTCGTGGTATCATGAGGGGATATTCAAGATTTTTATAAAATACAATTATGGCAAACACTTCAGATTTCAAAAACGGATTAGTTATTGAATTTAATGGAAACTTATTCTCTATTGTTGAATTTCAACATGTAAAACCTGGTAAAGGACCAGCTTTTGTGAGAACAAAACTAAAAAATCTAAAAACTGGGAAAGTTATTCCTAATACTTTTACATCTGGTGTTAAAATTAATATCCAAAGAGTAGAAAGAAGAAGCTACCAATACCTTTACAAAGAAGGTCAAGATATGCACTTCATGAATAATGAAACTTTTGAACAAACATTTTTAGATGAAGCTCTTGTTGGAGCTCCAGGAGCGTTTTTGAAAGAAGGTCAGAATGTTGAGATTTTAATTCATGCAGAAACTGAATCACCCCTCACTGTAGACCTTCCACCTTATGTAACTCTTGAAATTACCTATACTGAACCAGGAGAAAGAGGGAATACAGCTACCAACACTTTAAAAGATGCTACAGTTGAAACTGGAGCTACCGTTAGAGTTCCTCTATTCATCAATACTGGTGAATTGATCAAAGTAGATACCAGAAATGGTGAGTATTCTGAAAGAGTTAAAGCTTAGTGAATGAGATTTCCTAGAAATTACAGCTTAAAAGAAGTCAGTAAACTCATTGGAGTTAACAAATATGTTGGTGCTGACGATTATGTAGTAAGTGGAATTAATGAAATACATATGGTAGAAGCGGGTGATCTAACTTTTGTTGATCACCCAAAATACTATAGTAAAGCATTAAACAGCGCTGCTACAACTATATTAATTAACAAAGAAGTAGATTGTCCTGAAGGCAAGGCTTTAATCATTTCGGACACCCCATTTGACGACTACATGAAACTCGTTAAACATTTCCGACCTTTTGAAGCTTCCACCTCCTCTATCAGTCCTAAAGCAGAAATTGGAGAAGGAACTATTATCCAACCAGGAGCATTTATTGGAAATTATGTAAAAATTGGAAAGAATTGTATTATTCACGCCAATGCATGTATTTACGACCATTGCATTCTTGGTAATGATGTGATCGTACATTCTGGTGCTATCATTGGTGCTGATGCTTATTATTTCCAAAAGAGAGCAGATGGCTTTAAAAAGTTTGAATCTTGTGGTAGAGTTATTCTAGAAGATAAAGTTGAAGTTGGTGCATTATGTGCCATCGACAAAGGAGTAAGTGGCGATACCATCATTGGTGAAGATACCAAAATGGATAACCACAGTCAGATTGGACATGACACCCAAATTGGTAAAAGATGTTTGATAGGAGCTCATGCTGCTATTGCAGGAGTAACAAAAATTGAGGATGATGTTATTATCTGGGGTAGAGTAGCCATAAACAAAGATATTGTTATTGGTAAAGGAGCAGTCATATTAGCCACATCAGCTATTGACAAGTCAGTAGAAGGTGGCAAAACCTATTTTGGTAGCCCAGCTATTGAAGCTAGAGAGAAGTGGAAAGAGATGGCAACCTTAAGGCGTTTAGCTAGAGAAAATAGATAATAAAAAGGACTGCTTATTTAGCGGTCTTTTTTTGGCTTAGGGCTTCTTTATTTCTAATATCCAATATTACTAATATGGCCGCAAAGCCCCAGAAAGGCACAGCAGCTTTATCAGAATCTAAGAAATTATTAAGCAGGCCATGAATGAAATAGGTAACAAAAGCTACCAATATCCCCATAACCATGACTCTATTAGAGCGATTAGCATCTTGCTTATAAACACGAACTCCAGTAGAAATAATTGCGATCCCAATTAAAAGGAAGGTCACTAAACCAAGAACACCTTTATCAGCCAATGGACCCAAATATTCACTATGTGCATTTCCTCCATCACCAAAATCGGTACTAATTATAGTTTTTTCACTTGCTCTTTGCATTGGAGCATACACAAACTGATAAGTACCAGGTCCCCATCCTACTATGGGTCTTTCTTCGAAAAGACGAAGTGCACAAGCCCATCTATTAATACGTTCTAAGTTTGAAGCATCTGTAGCAATATTACTTGCGGAAGATACATGCTCCATAAAATTTGCAGAGGAATCTTGATCATTCTTTGATAATTTATCTAAAATTTGATTTTGAAAAGTAAAGAATAAGCCTACAACGCTAATAATTGTTAATGCTACATATCGTAATTTTATCTTATAATATATTAAAACAAAAACGCCTATTCCACCAATAACAGATAACCATGCTGCACGACTGTAAGATAAATACAATGCAAACAGAATGATTAAAGTAGCAATAATAGAATACATTTTCAGACTCTTAGAATAATCATCTGTAAATATTAAAGCCAAACCAATAGGCAAATAAAACGCAAGGATCATTCCATAGGCTGTATGATCATTATAGAAAGGAGACATCACCCAGTGTCCTGCTTTAGTTTCAAATCCCCACATAGAATGATGAATAGTGGTATAGATAATCACAATGATTAATGGGATAATATAAAGCCAAGCAAACTTTCTGATATCAGAATCTTTCTTGATGATTTTACTAAAAATGAAGTAAAAAGGAACGACAAACCATAGTTGTGAAACAAAGTACTTTAATGATACAATAGGTAATTCACTCGTAAAGGTAGTAAACAAAGTCCAAGTCAAACTAAGAGCTAATGCAATGGTTATCGGGTGTTTTAGAAACCTTTTATCAAAGCTCCAATCAAAAAATATTTTTATAATAAACAATAATAATACCCCAGCCATCAATGGTTCTGTCGGCAGAGACACCCCTACTCCAAAGTCATTATCTTTAAGAATTATTGCTAAAGGAGTAAAGAAAACAATCAACCAGATCAGTTTATCTAAAGCAAAAAAGTAAAGAAGAATAAAGAATAAACCAAATGGAATGGCAAAAGCATAATATTGATTTTTAGCCACAAAGTACATGTTGGCCAAAACAAATAAAATGCTGAGCAAGTAAATAATTCCTATTTTTACTTTGGAGGAGAACAAATTAAATCGCCTTTCTAATTCGTAAATTCTCAATAACACCAATCACAATAACTGAGAGTAATAATGTTGTAAACATCGTTAAGGCCACAATTAACCATCTCACTGGATATGATTTCTTATCAGCAGCAAAAGGCTCTTCAATAACGTTAGTATATGAAAACTGTCTATCATAATTGGCATCGGCCTTATCTAATTCACTAGTTATTTCTCTTAATAATAAAGCTTGATGCTTTAAAGTCTCAAGACTAAGCAATAAGTCTCCACCTTTAGCCTCCATACTTTTTCTCAATCTACTAACTTCGTCTTTATTAATTCGTGTGGAACCTCCTTCTACTGTACCCAACAAACCTTTCATTACTTCAGAAGATTGAGCACCATATTCTATTAACCCATCTTCAGCTGCCAATACATGCAATACACTTTTTATGGAATCAATAGATTGAATTTTTCTTTGTTTAGCTCTTTCCCACATCCCCACAACTTCGCCAAACTTTTCTTCATGCAGCATTTTAATTTTCTCATTATAAGCAAGAATAACCATTTCAACCATTTCTTTGGCTATTTCTGGATCTCTATCTAAAACTTCAATTCTTAGAGCTTCACCAGGGGTCTTTCCAATCTTCACACTCTCTTTATATTCATTTATCAGAGCAGTAGTAAAATACTCATAATCAGGAGATATCTCATAATGCTCAGCAAGATTAAATTCCTCAATAACACGATCTCTCACATAACTAGCTTGAAGAATTTGATACATTTGCTCAGTTTCACTTTCTTCAGAATATGGTGAAATATTAGATGGATATATTACCGCCCAAGATTTAAATTTGGGAGTAATTAACCAAGAGCCTGAAAATACTGCTGAGCCTACAAAAGCTATAAGCAATATGACAGCCAAATGAACCCTCCATCTTAAAAGGGTATTAATGACGTTCAGATTATTAAAATTGCTTTCCATTATAATATGATTTATTCTTATTCTATGCTTATTAAAAACTAATTTCTTATCAATTGAGCTTAACTCTTTATTATTATCTTTTCCATAATACCTAATTTGATTTAGGATTAATTGAATTATGCTTTTTTTTTTATTTGTAACTTTTCTAGTTGCTCAAAAGTAATAATAACTAAAACTGTAAGAAATAATGAACCAAAAATTGATAATATTACAATCAACCATCTTATTGGATATGATTTCTTTTCTGCTTTATATGCATTATTTACAATAAATTTTTGAGGTAAATCTTGTTCAGCGTCTACTTTTGCTTCCTCATATTTAGCTCTAATTTCACTCAGTTGTTTTTTATCATGTTCTAATGCATCTCTAATGGATACATAAGGACCGCCATAATTTGCTAAAATATCTAGTTTACCTTCTAAACGCTGAATATTTGCATTATTGCCCTTGGCTATTTCCATGGCCAACTGACGGTTGATCATCTCTGATTGTGATTCATAATCATGCACTCCTAATTTACGCAATACTGTTAAGGAATCCTCTTTGAGCTTAATTTCTAATCTAAGCTTAAAGTACTCTCTTTCAACTATCTTGAAAGCCTTATTTGCACGTATACGTTTCATATTATTCTTCACTACATCGTATAACAAAGCAATTTCATTAGCTATATCAGCAGCAAATTGAGCGTCTTTATCGTAAACAATAATTTTTACAGCACTATTTTCAGTTCGTTTAAACTTTATATTTGATTCATATAACCTATACAATTTCGTGAAATGATAAGAATCATCATCATTAATCCCATAATGAGAAGAAAGATGATACTTCTGAATGATACTATCACGAATGATATTGGAATTTAGAATCTGTAACATTTGTTCTATTTGCTCATCCTCTCCAAATTCCAATATATCTTCTTTGGCCGCATAGTTGGTGCTCAATAAAGCTTTGGATATAGCATTGGTGGAAGTTGGGAACAATACCACTTGACTTTTATAAAGTGGTGTTATAAAGTAGGGTGTTGAGAATATTACAGACAATATTGCAGCCAACAAACCTACAAGGAGAAATGTTCGTCTCCATTGAAATAAAAACGTAATAAAATTTGAGGAATCAAATCCTTCGTAAGTATTATTATTCATAATCGATATGAACCTTTTAGAAAGCCCAAAAATAGAACTATTTTCTAAATAAGAAAATATAAATATGTAATTAGATCGGAATTAATAAAAAGCTATTTTAATTGGTCGTTTTTTATAATTTCAACAAACTCTTTTATACTCAAGAGCTTCATCAAAACAGCTATTAATAAGGAAGATAGAGAAACAAAAACCAATTTAAGAACCCAGTTATACGTAATTACGAAAGTAGATGTATAACTAATAATTAAAGTAAAAATAATAAAGCCAAATAATCTAATGATAAAATTATTATCAATTTTAAAATTAAATTTACTTTTCACAACATACAATTGGGCGATGGAAGAAAATGACAATGCAGATAAATTTGCAACTGCAGAACCAAAAGCATGATATTTCGGTACTAAAACCAGATTTAAGGTCACACTAATTATAAGACTAATAGCAGCAATAGTATTAAGTTCTTTTAAACTTCCATTAGCAGTTAGTAAAGTACCAAAGATATAGGAGGTTCCCATGGCCATCACACCAAAAATAATAACACTGTAGACCGAGGATGATTCACTTATATGCTCATCGTATAATAATTCCATTATTTCGTAACTATAAAAGAAAGTGCATATTGCCAAAATACTGGTAGCCACAAACAATAAAGAAAAGGATACTCTAACAATATTGATTAAACTCTCTTTTGCCTTGATTAGGTGAGAAAAGAGGGGTAATAACAAAATAGCAAACAAAAAGCTGATTTGATTTGTTGCTTCTAATATTCTATAAGCATGTGCGTATACTCCAGATTGGATATTACCTATTTCATTTGGTAATAATTTGTCAATCATCACCGTATCAATTCTATTATAAAAAGTCATTAATAGAGTAAGTAAGGCAAATGGCATGCTCTTTCGTAAAATCATTAAGAAGAATGGAATATTCCAATTTATGGCTAAAGACTTACTTTTAATGACGACTACTGAATAACCAATAATTGCAGCAATAATATAAGCTGAGGTCTGGGCATAAACAAACCATTCTATTTGAAATTCACCAGAAATAACATGACCCCACAGCAAAACTGCCATGATTATAATCATCAGACTCCTATCTAAGACCGACATAAAACTCTCCGTCCTAAACATGAGCATTCCAGAAATATTAGATCTTATATATAATATAAATGATAGTAAAAATTGATTAAAACCTACTAAAGCCAATAAACTCAGCTGAGAACCCCTATAACCCCAAAGTAAGCCTATCCCTATTGTGACAATAAAATAAAGGAAACCCAAAATTAGTTTTAAGCTCACTATTCCAGAAAAATGTTTAGCTAATAATTGAGTATTCTGAGCAATATTGCGATTATTGAAATTGGTAACTCCTAAATCCAATAAAATATTGAAAAGGAAACTAAAGTTGAGGATGGTATAATAAAAGCCGAATTCCTCTGCTCCCACTACGTTTTGTACTGTCCTATCTATACCAAAAACCCAAAATGGCTTAATCAGCAAATTGAGTAAAAGCAGTAATCCTAGATTAGTTATAAACTTTCTCTGCATAAATTTATAGATCGGCAGTTAAATAATAGTCATTCTTGTATCTTTGCGGCAAATTTAAGGATTAGAATTGGTAATTAATAGTTTCTAAGTGAAAATAGCTGTCAATACAAGATTATTACTCAAAAACAAATTGGAAGGCATAGGTTGGTTTACCTTTGAAAGCCTGAAAAGAATAACTCAACAACATAAGGAACATGAGTTTATCTTCATTTTCGATCGCCCCTATAGCGACGATTTTATTTTTGGAGATAATATCACCCCAGTGGTAACTGGCCCTCCTGCTCGTCATCCCATTCTTTATTATATTTGGTTCAATTATAGTGTTCCCAAAGTATTGTCGACCCATAAAGTCGATCTTTTCTTATCTCCAGATGGATATATCCCTCTGAATTGCAAAGTCAAAACTCTTGCAGTTTTCCATGATTTGAATTTTGAACACTACCCAAAAGATCTGCCATCTAGCGAGCGCTACTACTATAGGAAGTATTTTCCTCGATTTGCTAAGAATGCAACGCGAATAGCTACTGTATCTGAATATTCAAAAAAAGATATTTGTGAACTCTATAAAGTTGATGAAGGTAAAGTAGATGTGGTATATAATGGAGCCAATGAAAAATTCACTCCCCTACCTGCTAATATCAAAAAATTAGTCGTAGAAAAGCACACTGGTGGTAAACCTTATTTCATTTTTATTGGAGCTTTAAATCCTCGAAAGAATTTGGTCAACTTGATGAAGGCTTTCGATTTATTCAAAAAGAATGACCGTTCAAGTGTTCAATTACTGATAGTGGGTGAAAAGATGTTTAAAACAGATGAAATTTTTGAAACATACGAACAAATGTCATATAAAGCCGATGTTGTTTTTAGTGGCAGATTGAATGCCTTAGAATTACATAAAGCCCTGGCCTCAGCACTGGCTCTCACCTATGTTTCTTATTTCGAAGGATTTGGAATTCCAATAGTTGAAGCTTTTTATACAGGAACCCCGGTTATCACCTCCAATGTTACATCTATGCCTGAAGTTGCTGGTGATGCAGCTTTATTGGTAGATCCTTTTTCACCTGAAGATATTTCATTGGCTTTAAAGAAGGTATCGGAAAATGCCGATTTAAGAGCTGAACTTATAGAGAAAGGAAATCAAAGAAAACTTAAATTCCATTGGCAAAATACAGCGGACAACCTCTGGAAATCCATTAATAAAACTGTGAATCAATAAAACCTATAATATGAATATTTTACTTTTAGGATCTGGCGGAAGAGAACATACCATGGCTTGGAAAATGAGCCAAAGCCCCTTATTAAAACAATTATTCATTTGCCCTGGAAATGCAGGCACTTCTAAATACGGAACCAATGTTTCTGTTAATATTGATGACCATCAGTCATTGACAAATTTTCTTCTTACCGAGAAGGTAGATATGATAGTTGTTGGCCCTGAGCAACCTTTAGTAGAGGGTATTCATGATAGAATTGTTGCTGATGAAAAATTAAAACACATCTCAGTTATTGGTCCTAAAAAAGAAGCTGCGGAATTAGAAGGCAGTAAAGATTTTGCTAAACAGTTCATGCAAAGACATCATATTCCGACTGCTGCCTATCAAACTTTTGATAAATACAGTTTGGAAGCTGGAATTGAATATTTAAAAAACACCAAGGCTCCTTACGTTTTAAAAGCCGATGGTCTTGCTGCTGGAAAAGGAGTTATTATCCTCACTGATTTAGAGGAGGCCATTAAGGTGTTTACAGAAATGATCACTGAAGACAAATTTGGTTCTGCAGGTCACCAAGTAGTGATTGAAGAGTTTTTAACGGGTGTTGAACTTTCTGTTTTCGTTCTTACTGATGGGGATTCCTATGTTTTATTGCCTGAAGCCAAAGACTATAAGAGAATTGGTGAAGGTGACACCGGCCCTAATACGGGTGGAATGGGAAGTATTTCCCCTGTACCTTTTGCCGATGAAGCCTATATGAAGTTGGTGAAAGAAAGAATCGTAGAACCTACTGTTTCTGGACTTAAAAAAGATAAACTAGACTACCAGGGTTTTATATTTATTGGTTTGATAAATGTTAATGGAAATCCTTATGTGATTGAATATAATGTGAGAATGGGTGATCCAGAAACAGAAAGTGTTCTTCCTCGACTTGAAACTGATTTAGTAGAACTATTCAATGGAGTTGCAAACAGAAATCTTGGAGAAATGACAACTACTTTCTTAGCTAAAGTAGCAGCTTCGGTAATGTTGGTTTCTGGAGGATATCCAGATGCTTATGAGAAAGGGAAAGTGATCACGGGTTTGGAGGAATCTGATGAAAACATATTATTCCATGCAGGAACAAAAGTAGACGAGCAAAATATAGTAAGCAATGGCGGACGAGTATTAGCCATTACAAGTTTAGCTGATACTATGGAAGATGCCCTAAAAGCCTCTTATAAAAAAGCAGAGAAAGTCGATTTCGAAGGCAAGTATTACCGCAAAGATTTAGGCTTCGATTTATAAAAGATAATTAATATAAAGAGCCTAATCTGCCAATAGCGAAAAGCGAAGTACTAAAAGCCAAATACAAATGTTATTAAGCCTATTTAAAAAAACCTATTTTGTTCAAATTAGTGGAATTATAATTTTCGCTATAGTGATGGCCATACCAGGTTTTTTTCAGGACAAAACTGCTTTTTGGCCCGATAATACACTGTTTTTAAAAGTGAGTTGCTTACACCCTAGCCTACAAATCAATTGGCTATATCAAGGTTTGCAATTTGCTCTATTATTAACTCTTGCATTTTTTGTTAAATTGCTCTTCACCAGGCACCAACTGGTTCATCACCTCAATTTTATCCCTTCCCTATTAATTATTGCTTTATTTAGCTTTCAACAGCCTTTTGAATATCAGCTCATTAATACCATCAGTTTATTTCTTTTAGCCTTTGCTTTTAGCTTTCTTTTGAATGGTTTTGATGATGATAAACCTGATAATAGCTTATTCACTGCCTCCTTATTCATCTCATTATCTAGCTTTTTAAGCTATTCAAATGTATACTTTATTATTTTAGTATGGTTGAGTTTCTTTGTATTTCAAATTTATAGCTGGAGGTATTTCCCTATCACACTCGTTGGACTAATTACCCCTTATCTCTTCTTTTTCACCTGGTTATATTGGAATGACAAACTCCATCTTGTTTTGATAGAATGGGATCAAATATTAGATCAACTTATAGTATTGCCGAAAATTGATAGTCTAGTCCATATTTTCATCTTTAGCATCCTCGGATTTTTAATCTTATTAAGCTTAGCTAAGATTATTCCTGAAGCTCCAGGTAAAATCATTGCCATTAGGAAAAAGATATCTATTAGCCTTTGGTTTCTATTTATCAGCTTATTTCCATTTATATGGAGCCCAGATATCATCTCAAGAAATATCATTCTCATTCCTGTTGCAGGATTAGTGGGTTATTATTTAAAGACAGTGAAAACAAGAAAGTTTTGGGTAGATTTAGTATTTACTATTTTTATCCTCCTCTTAATTTTCAATAAATACTATTTGGCTTATGCTGAAAGAATATTTCTCAACTAAAGTTACTATAGAGGCCGGTTGCGACGAAGCTGGAAGAGGTTGTTTGGCTGGTCCTGTATTTGCAGCTGCTGTTATATTACCATCAAACTTTAAAAATGAGCTCTTAGATGATTCCAAAAAAATAAATGAAAAGAACAGAAATATTCTGAGAGAAATTATTGAAAAAGAAGCTTTGTATTGGGCAGTAGGGACCTGTAGTCCACTTGAGATAGACGAAATTAATATATTAAATGCGAGCATCTTAAGCATGCATAGAGCATTAGATGGTTTAAAACAAAAGCCTGAACTCATCTTAGTGGATGGCAATAAATTCAAACCCTATCATGATATTCCTTATGAAACCATTATTAAAGGAGACGGAAAAATGATGTCCATTGCTGCTGCATCTATTCTTGCCAAAACTCATCGTGATGAATATATGCAGAAAATCCATTTAGAAACACCTTATTACGACTGGAATAAGAACAAGGGATATCCAACCAAATTTCATAAGAAAGCCATTGCCGAACATGGAACAACAATTCATCATCGAATGACTTTTAATATGACGGAACAATTGAAATTAAAAGTTTAAACCTGATACCTTCATAATAAAATGATTGCTAATTATCCATTATTTTCTATCCTAATTCATTAGAAACCTTTATTTTTGCAAGCGATTTGTACAAGAAAGAAGAAATAAAAAACACAAGGATTGAATTTTGGGATGAATTCCAAAAATTCTCCGCTCCCAAGAGGCGTAAATTAGGGAAACCTAAAACATGGACCATGCAATATACTGGTGTAAAAGCCTTAGACCTCAAGTTTCATATAGATAGAAAACTGGCCTCTGTTGGCATCGATGTGGTTTCAAAATCGCTTGAAAGCAAGGTGGCATACTGGAATAAACTACTCGGTTTAAAAGTTTTATTAAACGAACTTTTTGAGCAAGAAGTGGTTTGGGATGATATGTTTACGCTTGATAGTGGAAAAGATATCATTAGAATAGCTGTTTACAAACACAATGTCAATATCATGAATAAGGAATGCTGGCCTGAGGTTTATGAATTCTTTTTTGAAAATATGATTAAGTTTGAAGATTGGCTGGAGGAGTATAAGGATATTTTAAAGGTACAGAGAGAAATTTAGTTAACAGTTGATAGTGAACAACTAACAGTTAACAGTGAATAGTTAGGTTTGAAACAGTTAATCTAAGTTGCCTGAGTCTACCTAGTCGTTAAACAGGCATGTCGAAGGTGATGCAACAAAAGAGAGCTAACAAGTGATAGTTAATAGTTAAAACTAAATGTCTATTACGGAGAAAGTGCTCATCAGGCTCCCTTTAGGGTTGGGGCAAAACTGATGAGATAAAAGCTATTAAAAAACAACAAAAAACAACATATAATGAACAGCTTAGAACAATTAAAGAAATTCACAAAAGTAGTGGCAGACACTGGAGATTTCGAGTCTATTAATCAGTTTAAACCATTAGATTCAACTACCAATCCATCATTAATTTATATGGCGGCACAGGATAGTAAATATGCTCACCTGGTAGATCTAGCTTTAGAAGCTGCTAAAAAATATAGCGATGATAAGGCTCAACAATTGGAGCATGCATTAGATGTTTTGGCTGTAAACTTTGGATTAGAAATTTTGAAAATCGTTCCCGGTCGTGTGAGTACAGAGGTGGATGCTCGTCTTTCTTTTGATACTCAAAAAACCATTGCAAAAGCTCATCAATTGATTGAACTTTATGCTGCCGCAGGAATTGATAAAGAAAGAATCCTCATAAAAATAGCTGCTACTTGGGAAGGAATTAGAGCAGCAGAAATACTTGAAAAAGAAGGCATCCATACTAATCTTACTTTATTATTTAGCAAGGTTCAGGCTGTTGCTTGTGCTGAGTCTGGTGTTCAGTTGATTTCTCCATTTGTAGGTCGTATTCTCGATTGGTATAAAAAAGATAGAGGAGTCAGTCATATTGCAGCTCCTGAAGACCCAGGCGTTTTATCTGTTACTGAAATTTTCAATTATTATAAGAAATTTGGCCATAGCACTGAGATTATGGGTGCTAGTTTCCGTAATAAAGAAGAAATTATTGAATTAGCAGGTTGTGATTTATTAACTATTTCTCCTAATTTATTAGCTGAATTGGAGCAAAACGAAATTGAAATCACACAAAAATTAAATCCTGAAACAGCTAAAGATTTAGAAATTGAGAAGATATCAACTGATGAAGCTTCTTTCCGTTGGCAGATGAATGAGGATGCCATGGCCACTGAAAAGCTCTCCGAAGGTATTCGTAAATTTAGCGTTGATTTAGTGAAACTAGAAGTATTTATAGCCGCTAAGATGTAAGATATATTAAATTTAGAAAGAAGGATTTGTTTTCTCAAACAAGTCCTTTTTTTATACCCTAGAATAAGGGATGCTAAAGTAAAAGGCGGAACCTTTACCAAATTCACTTTCAGCCCAAATTCTTCCCTCTAACATCTCCACATAGGCTTTACAAATAGTCAAACCTAGGCCTGCTCCTTGTCGCGCTGAAACATCAATAACTTCTGCCTGAATAAACCTTTCAAAAATAGCTTCTAATCTATCCTGTTTCACCCCTATCCCCGTATCTTTTACAAAGAACTCTAACAACTCTCCTCTTAATTCATAGCCAAACTCTATCTGGCCTACATCGGTATATTTCAGCGCATTTTTAATCAGGTTAGCAAGAATGGCATCTAGTTTATGACCATCTGTAGAAATTATGACTTCATTATCTTTCAAACTTCTACAAGATTTTAAAATAAGTCCTTTTAAATCAGCCTCAGGCTTAAAAAAGGCATAAATATCATCTAGACTTGCGTTTACACTTATCTTGGATTTATTTAACGACATTAATCCAGATTCAATTTTAGAAATATCAACAATATCGTTGATGATATTCAACATGCGCATCCCGCTCCTCTCTATCACCTTGATATACTCCTTTTGCTCTTCGCCGCTGATATCTGGATCCTTCAATAGTTCTGAGAATCCTAATATTCCATTCATGGGAGTTCTGATTTCATGGGACATATTAGCTAAAAAGGCAGACTTTAATCTATCACTCTCCTCTGCCTTTTCCTTAGCTTCAAATAACTCACTTTCTATTTCTTTTTCCTTAGAAATATCAAATGAGATTCCTCCTATAGAAGGTTCCTCATCTGGAAAATTTAATACAAATTTAAAATCATGAAGCCAAACTTTTTTCTCATTAATCACACATGGATATCTTAAATCGACCCTAGTCATGGCCCCATCCAAAAGGTTTTTTTCATATCTATCGATTTGAGCTGCAACACTAGAATCAAAAACTGGTTTTAATAGGCTGCCATTCTTGGATTGCTTTAATCCTGAGATATTATTAACCATATCGTTCATATAAACTAGATTTTGATCATGGTCTTTTATATAAACAAAAGCAGGAGTATGATCCATAAAACTTTTAAAAACAGACTCGCTCTTTAAAACTTTTTGTGTGATTTGCTTTACTCTATACCTTAATAAGGCAATAAAGATAACTAATGCTAAAATCACAAGAATGATAAAAATGATTAATTGTTGCAACCATTCCGGAAATACAACTAAAGTCCCAATTTCCCCATGAGCCCATTTCTGACGAGCTACATTATAAATGGAATTTCTATCATGCTGCCATTTTAATAAATAGGTATTGAGTGTATTGATTAAGTCTTCATTCTCACCTTTCTTCACAGCAAAGAAGATATCAAAGGGATTAAAAACAATTCCAGTGGACATGAGGCCATATTGCCTGTGATTTGGAGCTCCATAGGTATTGTTAACAACACCAGCATCCACATCTCCCGATGCAATGAGCTGAAATACAGAGGGAGAATCTGCTGTTTCGAAAAAGGTACAAGATATGGAGAGCTTACTTACTAGCTCTTTTAAATGCGCTCCATTTTGGTCAGACTTCATTACTGCAATCACCTTTCCTTCCAAATCTAAAACACCTTGAATTTCGCTATGTGGATCCACATAGACTTCGCTCCAAACCGTAAGTAAAGGAACAGAAGAATAATCTAGGAACTCGGCTCTATCTTCGGTATAAGCAACGCTGGTTAATAAATCGACCTCCCCATTTCTAATTCGTGTTAAACCTTCGTTCCAGGTTCCAAACACATAAACGAATTGGATATTTTCTTTGGTAGCAATCTCGTTTAATGCATCCACATAGAATCCCTTTATTTCACCATCCTCATCTTGAAATATACCAGGATGAAAACTAAAAGCTCCTACCTTTACTATTCTTTGGGCATCAACATTCCATGTGACTAATATCAATAAAGCTAATATGGTAAGTACTCTTTTCAATTATTTTAGTTTATAGATAAATGAGCATTCTATTATTCAAAATATTAAAATTGGTATTCAAATATAATGAAAAATATTCAGAACTCTTAATTTAAAATCATTCAAAATAAACAATTCACACGAAAAAAGAGGTTAAAAAGCAGCTATAAAACACCTACCACGTACCTGCTGGAGCAAAAAGAAAATCAATTGGGTTATCAATATCATAAAGAAGCTGATGAGCTTTAGTTTCCTTTTCACAGAAAGGTTGAATAAGCTTTACCATATTTTGGTATGTTTCTTTGGTCAGAATACAAAAGAAGGTTTCATTGTCTTTAGTAAGAATGCCATCATCTTCTTTACCAATGCCCATAATCATATTACAATTACGTGGCTCTATAAAATCTATCGCAGCTAAATTCATCTTTTTATTCTGTTTAATGATAAGCTCCTCTATTAACTCCTTAAAAAGTAGGGATTCCGAACTATCAAAATCATAGAGACGGATTAGACTCTCTCCAAACTCATTAATATTTTCTATAAAATCTAGCTGCATAGTATTTCTTGCTTTATGGTTGAGATTTTGCAAAGGTAATAAGTATGCAATAGCTCAATTAAAAAGCCCAATAAAAAATACTGGACTTTTAAAGAATCTTCTAAACACTACTTGACTACTTTTTGACAAAGATCTCTCCAGCAATTTCATTCTTCGATTTCACTTGGATATAATAATAGCCAGGAAGTAAATCTTGCACAACAATACTTTCAGGGAGCTGTTCAAAACTTTGAATAGTCTGCCCCAGCGAATTGAGGAGGTTAAGTTCTAAAACTTTTTCTGGATTTTGTAAATCAAGTTTTATATAGCTCTGAGCTGGGTTCGGATACAGTGACAAGCCTTTGAGTTCAACAAGTTCTTGGAGTCCTGTTTGTGAACCATTGGCTTTACTTCCAAAAATGATGTAATTATTTGGACTACCATTATATTTCACTTCTAACAAGGGAATTTCACCACCTTGTTTATACCATAAATAGGATATATAGGTAATGGAACTTTGAGTAACAAAGGTGGTATCTTTTTCTACTCGTTTTACTCTAAACACATTGTTATGAGTTTTATTATCGGGCATTTTTAAGGTTCCGAAACCATCATATTTTACCTGTGCCCTCCTCTCACCTGTAGCCAAATCACCATAGTAAAAAGTAGAAGTAATATCTGAAGTTTCACCATACTCTAGTGGGAAAGCCATTAATGCAATAGGAGGAAACCAACCTGATGCTGATGGTGGACGATAACGATACATCATCAAAGTATCATTCTGAAAATCATAATAGCCCAAGAGTTCTCCACTCACTCCATTGGTATGTCGTTCGAAAGCTGCATCAGGAAAGTATTCTGCCATATCGTGTTGTTTCTCTCTATATGAATCCACATTCACAAAGCTGGCATAGCTTTCAAATGGCAAATAAGAAAAATCCCAAGTATAATCAGGTCCAGTTTCCAATTCTAAATCATGCTGAAAATTACTCTCTGGAATAAAAATAATAGAGTCACTATCTCCAATATTAGGCATATCAGAACTTGTGAAAGCAGGCTGTGCATAGGAATCGCCAATGATAAAAAAAGCCATTGAAAGCAAAAGCATTCTCAAATGAGTAAAATAGATTTTCTTCATAATTTTTGTTTTAGGATGAATAATAAAACAAAAGAAGAAAAAATGAAGAGCCCAAACAATACGACAGATGTCGTATTATTTGGGCTCTAAATAATTATACTTGATAGTTTAAGCCTTATTCGTTGTCATTTTACCAGCAAAATAAGCCATTGGAATATAGGCTAGAACCAAATCAACCACGATAAACCAAGTTGGAGAAGGGACCGATAAAACCATCATAATCCCACCTATTAAAAAAACAAGTCCAATAGACAATGCAAAGGTCATTTTATGAGTCGCTGCAATAAGTCCTGCTATTAAAGCTCCAACAAATGCACCCAAAGCATGTGCTAAAAATGGCATTAAATAATGAATGGGTTGCAATAAGTCTGCAGCAGCTATCAAGCCCTCTTCCGTAGTTAAGTCAGTCCCTTCAGGCATTAGCGTTAACTTAAGCAAAAAGCTCTTTCAATTTGTTGCTCAAAATTTAATCGATTTTTCCTTTTCTCATAAGTACAATACCTTGATAATTTAGCTAATGAGTCGCCTGGGATATTTGGGCTGT
>NZ_JABKBZ010000318.1:0-304 GCF_013166635.1 Lentimicrobium sp. S6
GGAGATCAAGTAATCTTCACTCTTGAAGTGAGCAATAATGGACCAAGTGCAGCAACAGGAGTAGCAGTTACAGAAAATCTACCAACAGGATATACTTATGTATCAGATAATGGAGCCGGAGCTTATGCTACTGCCACAGGAATTTGGACAATAGGTAATTTAGCCGATGGAGCAGATACGAGTTTAGAAATTACTTGTACAGTTAATGCTACTGGAGATTATACCAACACAGCAACACTCACTGGAACCGAAGATGATCTAGACCCAAGTAACGATGAGGATGATGCCTTAACAACCCCAAATC
>NZ_JABKBZ010000038.1:0-51918 GCF_013166635.1 Lentimicrobium sp. S6
TTTATTTAATCCGAAAACTAATTTCAACTATCTGTAAAACAAGTATGTAAACACCAATATGTAAGGAACGTTGCTGTAATTGCGAGTGCAAAAGTACTGCTTTATTTCGCTTTTCCTAATGTTAATTTCGCATTGTTTGATATTTACGGTGATTTACTTAGGTTGTTTTACCTTGTTTTTGATGGTGCTATATATCTTGTTAAGCCATTGGTTGATGTCTGATGATACTTGAAACCAAATGATTGGAACAAGAAACAGTATAGAAGCAATCGTAGATCGTGAAATGATGTCAATGATGAAATTATTTTGTTTTGGTAGTAATAATTGTATTACATAAACAATAATAATGATGATAATTGGAATAATTGTCTTCCAGGTATAGGGACTATAGCCTAAATTCAACTTCACAAATACCACTTTTATTATCATATATATTGTCTTAGATAAAAATGTAGCTAAAGCAGCGCCTATTATTCCATATTGTGGAATAAGAATAAGATTGCTTATTACTACAAGAATAACAAAAATAAATATAAAATGTGATGAGTATCTATAGTATTTTGAATTGAAAAGTATGAGATTGACCACTCCAGTTGATAATTCAAGGACATTAGAAAGGCCAATAAAAAAAATGACATATAAACCAGGTCGGTAATTCTCACCTATTATAAAGAGAATATTTTCTTGATTTATCATTAATCCTAGGAAAACCCATGAGGCAATTGTAAGTAGCGTAATACTACTTTTCTTATAAATTGAATCTATATTTTCATTATCGTTAATTTTAAATGATTCCGCAATGACTATGCCGCTAATTCTTGTTAAAGGTCTTGCTGGTATTTTGATCAGTGTTCCAAAAAAGAAAGTAATAGTATATATACCTACATCGGAAAGGGTCATGTATTTTTGTATCATTAATACATCGATGTTTAATACTAAGATACCTGAGAAACTAGTTAACATTCCAAAAAGTGCAACGCTTCCTATTTGTTTCCTTAATACAGGGTTTAGAAATTTGAAATCAGGAATGAGTTTGAGCTCATTTTGCTTCCATAGGGTATAGAACATTATTAGTGGTGGTATTGCAAAAGCAAATATATAATATTGGACAAGGTTTGAGAATGGGAATATATTAAGTATATATAGGATCAGTGCAATTAGGATAAATATCTTTTGTATCACTTCTTTCAGAAATGCTCCTTTTAATGCATTGTATAAAGAGCGATAATAGGCATCGGTAATATTGTAGAGAAGAATAAAGAGGGATAATGGAATGATCCAAATAAAATATTTGCTTAGGAGAGGGGACGCCATAAAATCTTTAACCATGAATAGTTTTTCATAGAAATGAAAAAGGAACATAATAATAAACCACCCCACCATTGAAATAATTAGGAATAGGCCAAGAAAACCATGGTGATTGGTTTTGGGATTTCGAAAATAGGGGAACATTCGTACTGCAACAATAGAAAAGCCTAATCCTGCAAATTGCGCAACCAAGGTAGCATAAGATACAAGGACTCTTAACAAACCAATATCTTCTTCAAGTAAGAATTTTGGCATTAAGTATCCAGTGGTGATGAATCCTAAAATTACTCCTAGGTAAGAAAGGACTAGACCATATATGCTTTGTTTTTGAATTATTCCCACTTCTTATTTTTTGGCTAAAGTAAAAATAAATGTTTAAGCATTGATCACTGCATTTTCTATTAATTCTTTATATTTGCTGATTAACTAAAATTAAATAATGGAGAATAGGACAAAAGTCTGCATTATAGGAGGAGGAACCATGGGAACTTCTTTGGGTAATGCATTGGCAATGAAGCCAGAATTAGAAGTGACCATTATATCTATTGAAGAAGATGTTGTTGACTCTATTAATAAGGACCAACTAAATACCAAATACTTTCCTAATACTAAACTTACTTGGAGATTACGAGCCACTTTAGATGTTAAAGTATTATCCAATTTTGAATTTGTTTTTTTGGCCATACCTTCTTCGGTCATATTTGAGTTTATTGAACAACATAAAGGATTGTTTCATCCGGAAGTAGTATTAATTAATTTGGCAAAAGGTTTAAGTAAAGATGAACATTATACTATTGCAGAAAGCTTAATCTCAAGAACGGATTATAGAATTGCGACTTGGAAAGGACCTACATTCGCTCGAGAACTAATTAATAACATGCCAACTGCTTTTACGGTAGGGGCTGCAGATATTACTTTGTTTCCAATTTTCAGAGACTTAGTAAAAGGTACATGTATTCATTTGGATTATTCTACAGATATAAGAGGAGTAGAGTTGCTAAGTGTATTGAAGAATATCTATGCTATTGCTTTAGGTATTGTTGATGCTCAATATGATTCTCCAAATCTTCGTTTTTTGTTTCTGACAAAGGCTTTCAATGAAATGAGAGCTATTCTTTTAAAATTTGGTGGCAGAAAAAAAACAATATTTAAATATTGTGGATATGGTGATTTTGGTTTGACTGCTTTGAATGATTTAAGTAGAAACAGAACTTTAGGTCTTTTAATTGGTAAGGGTTTTTATAGTGAAAGCAATTCGAATCTGGTTTTAGAAGGGAAGATGGCTGTTGATGTATTTTGTAAAATGATTGCTGAAGGAAATTTTGAAGAGGAGTATCGTATTATTAAAGAATTAAGGATAGTTTTATCTGGGAAATACGATATAGCAAACTTTATTCACGAAATATTATCAGAGACGGAAGAGCTTCCTATAGATTAGAGAAATACTTATAAGCTTAAGATTATTTTAGATAAATTTTGACTTAGGTTCTGGCGGCTGTAGCTTTCTATATTTTGACTTTGGAAAGGAGTTTGATTTAAAAAGTATTCCTTATATAGAGAATCAATTTTATTCTTCATTCCATCGGAATCATCATAGCCAAATAGCTCACCAGCTTTTGTCTGCTTTAGAATATCATCAATATCCCCATTTTTTGGACCATGGGCTAGTATTGGCTTCATGGCTGCCAAATATTCAAAGAATTTACCTGTTAGTATTCCTTTGGAATCTTTAGTGTTGGGGATGAGTAATAGTAAGATATCAGCAGATTGCATATGTTGGATAGCTGCGTCATGGGTTACTTGTCCTACTATATTTACATCTTTGCTCCAACTTCTATTTCTTAATGCTTCTAATATGGGTGGTGAAACTTTGCCTACGAGTTTTAATTCTAAAGGAATTCCGTTTTGTAGACTCCTCTCAAAAGCATCGAAAAAAGGAGTAGGCTCATATATTTCTGCCATAGTTCCCACATATGCGATAGTCAGTGTCTCGTTTTTTTTATAAAGGCTCATTTTGAAGTCACTTTCATCATAACCATTTGGGATAATATGGATTTTATCTAATGTGATCTTCTCCGATTTATGGGCGAAAATATTTTTCAAACCTGAGCTAACCGTGACAATTTTGTCACATTCAGTTAGTACTTTTTTCTCAAGATTGGCATCCATTTTCTTAACAAATGGAATATGCAATAAATCTTTATAATAATAAATATCAGTCCACGGATCTCTCATATCGCAAATCCACTTGAGGTCGTATTTCTTTTTCAGTTTCAAACCAATTAGATGAGTAGAGTGGGGAGGCCCCGTGGTAATGATTATGTCAATATTTTCTTCTTTGATTAAAAGTTCTGCTTTATTTAAAGCGTATCTATTCCATCCTTTACGAGGATCGGGAATAAAGAAGTTTCCTCTAATAAAGCGAGAGATGGTTTGCATGGTTGTCTTTTTGTTCACATTGGCAAAACCAGCATAAGGTACATTTTTCTTTCCTGCAAAGAAGGAAAAGATATTCAATGGCTCAAAAGAATTGGTTTTAATGATTCTCTGATTTTCTTTGATTTCTAGGTTAAGAGATTCGTCTATTTGAGCGTATGAAGCCTGTTTCTCATCAACTGTGATAATGATGGGTTCAATATTAAAGTCATGAAGGTATTTGGTGAATTTCAACCAACGCTGAACACCTGCGCCTCCTGCAGGTGGCCAATAATATGTGAATATCAACACCTTCTTTTTGGGCATTTATTCTTCTTTTTTGGTTTTACAATATTTAATCTCTTTTCCAATGATGGCAAGGAAAGCAAGAATAAGAAGAATAGAGCCCACTAATGCTATTTTCTCTCCAGTATAATAACTTTCTGGAAGAAATTTAAATTCAACTTTATGTTTCCCGGCTGGAATTATCAAGGCTCTTAAGGTGTAGTTAGCCCTGAAATGAGGTGACAATTCACCGTCGATATATGCATTCCAACCTTTATCATAATATATTTCACTAAAAATAGTTAATTGCTCAGTTGTTGAATTAGATTCGTAGACGAGATGGTTTGGCTTGTAGTTTAATAATTTAATGGTATTACCAGCAAAAGAAGACGATTTGTAATCACCGATTTTAGATTGGTATCTCTTATCAATGATGGCTGTGGTTTTGGTATTGATGCTAGCTAATTTGTCAATTTCTTCATTGGCATTATCAGCCCATTCAATATGTTCTACAAACCATGCATTACCATTGGCGTAAGGATTTGGGATAGGTTGCGCTTGGGGATTGTAGATGATATACTTGGTATTAAGCATATTTAATGTGGGTACATTTTGTAGGGCTTTATTTACTTCGGTAAAACCTCCTGCACTTTGTAATGTGGAAATAATATCATTGACTTCTTTTTGCAATCGTAAATCGATTAAATCTTGGTATCTACCCAGTTTAGCGGAATGATATCCTCCAATTGATTTGTGAAAATAACTTGTCGCTCCATCGTTGAATGGGTTTCCTAAATTCAAGACACGATAATCTAGACTCTTGTCGGCTAGTATTGCTTTGTCAGCTGTGGAAGCAACATAAGGAGTGTCTATTTTTCTTGATCTTTCAAAATGGCTATCATTGATATATCTTCTATTTATGGTAAACATATCGGCCAGCAAGAGTACAGCGAAAATGGCTAAGAAAATGGTTTTATTTATTTTCTCCAAAGAATAAACATAAAGGGCAGAAGCTATTAAAAGAATGAAAATAAAACTTCGCATTACATCAGCTTTGAAAATACTAATCCTTGCCATTTCAATATTTGCAACTAATTCTGCAGCTCTTGGATTGTCGCCAAATGCATCGATTTCCATTTGACTTAAGAAACTGAAAAATACAGTTGGAAGAATATAGAATATTAATAATAATCCTCCTGTTGCTCCAAATGCTATAAAGAATTGCTTCTGCTTTTCTTGAATAATTCTTGGCTTTAATATGATTTCCTTCACTGCCAAGATTGCCAAAATAGGAATGGTGAGTTCTGCGAGTATTAAGATCATGCTTACAGCTCTGAATTTATTATATAGAGGAAAATAGTCGAGGAAGAAACTGGTTAAAGGCATGAAATTCTTTCCCCAAGCTAAGGTCAGGCTGAATATTGTTCCTGTCAGTAAAGCCCATTTCATCCATCCCTTTACATAAAATAATCCCAATACAAATAGAAAGATAATAATAGCTCCGGCATAAGTTGGCCCAGACATGATGGGTTGATCGCCCCAGTATGAGGAGATTCTGTTTTGGGAAACCACTTGTCTCATTTGTGGCTCCATAAGCTCCATAGCTTTTTTATTTGCTGCTAATGCGCCAGAACCACCACCTTTAACATTTGGGATTAATAAACTCCAGCTTTCCCCAATACCATAACTCCATTGTGTGGCATAATCTTTATCTAATCCACTCGTTTGAATATTTCCATCTTTTACCAATTCTGATTTTCCTCGCATAGATTGGGCAGAATATTCTGAAGTGACCAGAAGGTTAGTGATATTTGGCATAACAGCCAAAATGGCTGCAATAATTAATACTGCAGTAGCTTTGAAAAATTGAGGAAGCTCGTTTCTTTTAATATGGTCTATAAGTATAAATACTCCAACGATTATAAGGAAAAGTAAGAGATAGTATGTAATCTGGAGATGATTTACAGAAATTTCAAGAGCAGCAAATAGTGCAGTTAATATTCCTCCGAGTAAGTACTTCCCGCGATAGGTCAAAATAATGGAGCCTAGAAGTGGCGCCATATAAGCTAATGCCAGTGCTTTGGTATTGTGGCCGGCTTGAATAATAATGATGAAATAGGAGGAGAAAGCAAAGGCAAAGGAACCAATTAAGGCCAGCCATGGATCAACTCGAAGTATAAGTAGAAGGATAAAGAAACCTATAAAGTAAAGAAATAGGAAATTGACAGGACGGGGAAGTCCTAGTTGCAATATTTGATGAATATGCTTTATCCAATTGTTAGGATATTTAGTAGAAATCTGATAAGCAGGCATTCCTCCAAACATGGAATTAGTCCAAAGTGCTTCTTCACCAGTTTCAGCTCTATGATCTTTTATTTCTTTCGAAACTCCTTTATAAACTTTTATATCATGCTGACTCAATTGCTTCCCCTCTAATATAGGGTTCATAAATATGAAGCTAATGATAACAAAAGATATAATAGCTACTAAATATGGTAATGCTTTCTTGAATAGGTTTTGATTATTCATAGATTTATGGCTTATTGGTTTCTTCTTTTACTTCTTCAAAATCTACATAATCTCCCAATTCTTCTTTGGCTGGATTATTTGTTGTTTCTTGTTTTTGACTTGAAGTATTGGAATTAAAATCTTGCTGATTGAAATTGTTATTGGCTTGATTCATATTCTGTTCCATGTTTTTTTGCACTTTTCTGAAGAAGTATTTCATAATATATGGAGCCAAGAACCTCACTATATAAGGAGTGATAAATATAATGAGTAAAATAATAAATAAGGTATTCATGTTTAAATAATTTTTTGCGAATTTACTGAATACCCACTAATCCCCAAAATTGGAGAGCTAATTATTGTTAAATGATGTAAAACAATCGATAAATTGTATTTATTGAATGATAACTTTCTGGTGTGAAATATATCCATAACTAATAAAACTGAATAGGTAAACTCCTTGAGGATATTTAGTCATGTCATATTCTATTATTTCATCTGCATTGGTGAATTCATCAATCAAACTCCCATTCATATTATAGATTTTGATATCAAAGTTGATCTCAGTCTTAGAATCAATTTGTAATTTATTAGTAGCAGGGTTTGGGTAAATAATAAAACTATCTTTAAAGTCAATATTGCTAGTGTTATTGACTTGAGGGTCATTTGTTTCTTCATAAAGCTCACAAAACACTTTTAATTGAGGCCTAAGTTCAGGATTGCTATGATCAGATGAGCAAAAATTCATCATTCGGTAGTATTCTTCTGTTTCTAATTTTAATAAAAAACCAAAACTCTTTTTTGGCATTGCCACCATGTCCTCAACTAATTCAGTAACATCAATATTTGGATAGTTTTGAGTGGGAAAATCGGAGTAGGGTATGGTGACTTTGTTCTTGTCTGTATATTCAGGATGGGTATTCCAAGTGACTTTATTTTCTTCCCAAGGCGAAATTACTCGATGAAGAATGCAAGCATTTGATCCAGATAAAGTAGAATGCTGACCAAATTCTTTATTTACATGATCCCAGGCATAGAGTGATAAGATGGCTTTTTTAATTTTTGCATTTGAAGGTAATTTTTTCAAATCAAAGTCAATAAGGTTTCTTACTACTCCAGGTGTTCCTCCAAAAGTCCATGCATTGGCTGCAATTTGAGGATTGTCCCCATAGTTGTTATTAATCTCACTAATTAATCCATGAAGAATGGCGTCTTTTCCTTCTCTTGACCCAGGTTGAAAAACAAAGCAGGTATCTGAGGTTGGGTTGGTTTCTTTGTATTGAATGATTAATTGAGGATGTTTTTTACTATTTTCGTGGTCACTGGAACAAAAACTCATCATTCTATAATAGCTTTCTTCTTTTAGTTTGATAAGGAAACCATAGTTGTTATAGTTTATTTGCTTTTTTACCATATTTGTGACATCAATTCTAAGGTAATCTTGATTTGGATAAGTAGAAGCTGGAATATAAACTTTTCCAATGTCAGCAATAGAAGGTTGGGTATTCCAAGTTACTTCTTGCTCATTCCAGTCTGATGTAACTTGATAGAGGAAACATTCATTGGATCCACTAATAGTGGAATGTGGTCCAAAACCATTTTCTGCAGCCCAAGCATATAAAGATAGGTGAGCACTAATGATGATGGCATCCTCAGGGATTTCAGAATAATCAAACCGAATGATACTTCGAACAATACCAGAAGTTCCTTGATAGGTCCAAGTATTAATATTAAAACTGGGTGTGTTTCCCCAGTTTTTATTCATTTCACTTTCAAGTCCATGAATTATGGCATCTTGACCAACTCGAGCATTGGGTTGTAGAATTAGTGTTGTTTGTGCAGAAACAATAAGAGGTAATAACCAAACGATGATTAATGAGAATATAGCATTTTTCATATCGGTATGATTTTCATACAAATATATAATATTTTGCAAGTTATTGCAATTTAATTTATCAGTAAAAGGACAATGGGCCCTTTTTGAATGGTTGATTCATAAAAAAAGCCTAGAAAAATCTAGGCTATTGCATGATGTATTTTTCTCACGAACTAAAAATACAGGTCGCGTTCACCTTTTTTAATTCTTTCAATTCTATCTTTTATTTCATCTACTTTTTGGAATTCTTTCAATTCCTCTAACTGTTTCTCAATAACTTTCCAACCTTTTATAGCAGTAGATTCTTTTCCATAATCTTCAATATATTCAGCTAAAGTGAGTATCGCATTGGCAGAACAATATCTTTTAATGAATCCTGGAACTGAAAATTCCATAAAATGTTCACCAGTTCTTCCTAACCTATAACACGCAGTACAGAAGCTAGGTAAGAAGCTATCGTCTAACAATTCGTCAATAACTTCTGCTAAACTTCTGTCATCGTTAATTTTGAACTGTTCTTTGTTTAAGTCTTGGGCTTGGTTTTGAGTTTCATCCTGTGAGTAGTTGCCCAATTCAATTTTTGTTCCTCCATCAATTTGAGAAACACCATAGTGTAAAACTTCTTTTCTGATTTTTTCGTTCTCCCGAGCGGTCAAAATCATTCCAGTATAAGGAACAGCTAAACGTAGGATGGCCACCAAACGAGTAAATTCTTCGTCACTAACGATATATTTGTCATCCTTGTTTATCATGGATGCATCTTGTAGACGTGGGAAACTAATAGTATGGGGGCCCACATTATAACAAGCTTCTAGGTGATTGGTATGGCGAACCATAGATAATACTTCGAATTTCCAATCGTGAAGTCCAAATAAAGCGCCAATTCCAACATCATCAATTCCTGCTTCCATAGCTCTATCGAGAGAAGTTAGCCTATTGGCATAGTGTTTTTTATGACCGCCTAAATGGTATTTTTTATATGCTTCGGGGTGATATGTTTCTTGGAAAACCTGATAAGTTCCGATACCGGAGTCTTTGACAGTTTTGAAACCTTCAATATCAAGAGGAGCTGCATTTATATTAACTCGTCTGATCTCTCCATTACCTTTTTTTACTCCATAAACTAAATCTACTGTATGGGCAATGTATTCTGGCGTGTAATGAGGATGCTCCCCATAAACCAAAATCAATCGTTTTTGTCCATTATCCTCTAAAGCTTCTACTTCTTTGATGATTTCTTCGTCGGTAAGTGTTTTTCTAATAGCGTCTTTATTGCTTGCTTTAAAACCACAATATTCGCAATTGTTTACGCATTTATTACCAATATAAAGTGGTGCAAAAAGAACGATTCTATTACCATAGACATTCTTTTTTAGCGTTCGAGCACCTTGTTTGATTTCTTCAATCAAAACCGGATCGTCTGCATTTACCAAAATTGCTGTCTCTGCCATATTTAGCCTTTGTTTGCTCAATGACTTGGCAATGACTCTTCTGACTTCTTCAGCTGTGCTTTTTGTAGTTGATAGTAACCCTTCAATTTCATCAACATCAATAAAAGGCTGCATGGAAACATCCTCTAATTTATATTTTTCTGGCTTGAACTTCATGTTATAATGATGCTTGTTAAATAAATAACAAAATTACACTAAACTTTGGTTGTGGCACATTATTTAACGGAGTTTTGTCACATTCAATGGTAATTTATTCTTTATAAAAATAATATAGGTATTCAATTACCTGAATATGAGATGCAGTATGTTTTCTAGGTCGGCAACTTTAAAGGGTTTGCTAATGTATTCATTCATTCCGGCCTCTATAAATCGTTCTCTATCACCTTTCATGGCAGCTGCTGTCATCGCCACTATTGGAATGGGATTGGAGATTGAGTCCTCTTTTTCGTGCTTTCTGATCATGGCGGTTGTTTCTATGCCATCCAATTCTGGCATATGAACGTCCATTAGTATCAAATCGTAATGTTTTTCTAAGTATTTTTGATAGGCTTCGATTCCATTTATGGCCAAATCGGTTTGATGACCAAACTTTGTCAAAGTCATTTTCGCTACTTTCCGATTGATTTCATTATCATCCACCACAAGAATGATTTTGCGCTCTAGTTTGCTTTTATATTGAGGCTTCTTGATAGCTTTCTTTTTAGGAGCTTCAGAGGATGGTGTATTCAGAATCAGGTTGAAGGAAAAAGTAGAGCCCATATTGGTTTGACTTTTTACTTGTATTTTTCCACCCATCATTTTTACTAAGTTTTTAGAGATGGCTAATCCTAAACCTGTTCCACCATATTTCCGAGTTGAAGAAGCATCGGTCTGAGAAAATGACTTGAATAGTTTTTTCTGATTATCAATGGATATTCCAATGCCGGTATCTATGACTTCAAAAAGAATACAATGCTTCCCATCATTACAGTTTTCTTCTTTTATCTCTAAAGTTATTCCTCCTTCTTGAGTGAATTTTATGGCATTATTTACCAAATTAATGATGATTTGTTTGATCCTTAAAATATCTCCATTCATCATATTAGGGATATTGTCATCAATTTTTAATTCAAGTTTCAAGCTTTTTTCTTTGGCTCGAATTTCAAGAGGTTTAAGAACAGATTCAATTTCCTCTCTTAAATTAAAATTGATAAATTCTAATTCTACTTGTCCAGCTTCTATCTTTGAAAAATCTAGGATGTCATTTATAATTTCCAATAAATTATCAGAGGAAGTTTTGATAATATCTAATAAATCATTTTGTTTTTTTGTAATTTGAGTGTCTTTAAGAAATTCCACCACGGTGATGATTCCATTCATAGGTGTTCTAATTTCGTGGCTCATGTTGGCCAGAAATTCACCTTTGGTTTTATTGGCGACTTCGGCATATTCCTTGGCAATGGCTAATTCCTTATTGTTTTCAATCAATTGTAGATGATTCTTCACTCGAGAAAGTAATTCCATTTTTCCGAAGGGCTTTTTTATAAAATCAACTGCGCCTGCGTCGAAAGCTTGGGCTAATACTTCTTCAGAATGATCAGCAGTAAGGAAGATTACTGGGGTTTCACTATTGGTTTTGTCTTTTTTTATTTCTGTACAGACTTCTAAACCATTCATTCCAGGCATTACATAGTCCAATAAAATAATATCAAATTTTTGGCTACGAATTTTTGTTAATGCTGATTTACCATCTTTGGCGGTAGCTACTTTATAGGTTTGGGTTTTTCTTAATATTCCTTTGAGTAGATCCAAATTGGCATCAGAATCATCAACAATTAATATTTTGCTAATTGAGTTCATGTTTTTTCTTGTAGTTCAAATATAATCAATTTTATTTAAGATTGCTAATCTTTGATGTTTTTGAATTATCGTATGTATTTAATTTGATTCTACTCTTAAGTATTTGGCTGGTTTTTCTCTTTTGAAGCCTATTATCTAATAGCTATTTTAATCTGAAGAGTTATATGAATCAATGATTTTAACTTAAGAGCACATGAGATTAAATGATATATTCGTAGCCTAAAAAAACTGTATGAAATCATTTAAATATAGCTTGGTTTTAATCCTTGTTTCTGCCATTTGGGGATTCTCTTTTGTTGCACAAAGGTCGGGGATGGATTATGTAGGCCCCTATACTTTTAATGGAGTGAGGTTTCTTTTGGGAAGTTTGTCATTGCTTCCGCTTTATTTTCTACAAAAAGATAGGAAACGATTAAAAATAGAAGAGTTTAAGAAAATTAGCCTAGCAGGATTGATATTAGGCGTGGCGTTATTTATAGCTGCTAGCCTTCAGCAAATAGGTATGCAATTTACAAGTGCTGCAAATGGTGGTTTTATTACGAGTTTATATGTGGTTTTAGTACCCATATTCTATTTGTTTCTGAAGAGAAAAGTTGGTTTGCATATTTGGTTCGGTGCTATTTTAGCAGTTGTTGGTTTGTATTTTCTAAGTGTAAAAGAAGGACTTTCTATTAATTGGGGTGATAGTTTGGTTTTAATAAGTGCGGTATTCTGGGCTATTCATGTGATGATGATTGGTTATTTTGCACCAAAGTATGCTATTCTCTTACTTTCCATTATTCAATTTACCATTACGGCTATTTTAAGCTTAAGTGTAGCTTTTGTAATGGAAGATGTCATTTGGACACAAATTCTAAGTGGATACATCCCTATTATATATGGTGGTATTTTTGCAGTAGGAATAGCCTATACATTACAGGTTTTTGCACAAAAGAAAGTGGCTTCGGAACAAGCGGCAATTATTCTTAGCTTTGAGTCGGCATTTGCCATGCTCGGGGGATGGCTTTTGTTGAATGAACAACACGGATGGAGATCCTTAATGGGAGCAGGGTTAATGATGATTGGAATTGTAATTTCGCAGATAAATTGGAAAAAATCATAAATATGAAGACAAGATTATTAGGTTTAGTTTTATTGTTTTTAGCAAGTGGCCATTTTGTTGTGGCTCAGAACAAATCAAAAGTGGAGCTCTTTTTAGCTTCTATTGATGGTGTTGATTATGAAAAAACCTCAGCTGATTCTATTTCCCCTGAAACTTACACCTTATATATAGATCAATATATCGATCATCAAGATGCAAAAGCGGGTCAGTTTACACAAAAATTATATTTGACTCATTTAAACGATAGCCTACCTACAGTAATGGTGACCGAAGGCTATGGAGCTGGAGGAAATTTTTATTCGGAGCCAGCAAGGATAATTGGTGCCAATCAAATCATTGTTGAGCATCGTTATTTTGGTGAAAGTGCACCTGATTCTATGAATTGGGCACAACTAAATACCGCTAATGCAGCAGCCGATCATCACCATGTTTATAATACTTTTTCAAAGTTTTATAAAAACCATTGGATAAGTACTGGGATTTCTAAAGGAGGACAAACCAGTATTTTTTATAAATACTATTACCCAGAGGATATGCATATTAGTATGCCTTATGTGGCTCCTTTAAATTTAGAGCAGGAAGATGTGCGCATCAATTGGTTTTTGCGTCATGTGGCCACACCAGAAGAGGATGCCATTATATTGAATTATCAAAGGTTGATGTTACAGAATTTCGATAAAATATTTCCAAAATTTAAAGCAGGGGCCGATAAGAATGAGCAAAAGTTTGCTATAAACGATACGGCAGCTTATGAGTTTATGGTTTTAGAGTTTCCTTTTTCTTATTTTCAATGGGGAAGTCTTGAATTAGAAGATATACCAAAAAAATATAGTAGACCCAAAAAAATGATGAAACCCATGTTCGATTTGGGTTTAGTGAGTTTTTATTTTGAATCTACTTTAGATGAACTCATGCCATTTATGGTTCAGGCTTATCGTGAATTGGGTTATTACGATTATGATTTGGACTCTTTACAACCTTATCTACGAAAAGTGGAAAACTCTAGTAATATTGCTTTTGTTCCCGAAGAATTAAGGTTTGAATATGATGCGGAAATTATGAATGAAGTATACGATTTTATCCATAATGAAGGTAATAGGATGATTTATGTCTATGGTGAATTAGACCCATGGAGCAGTACTTCGGTAAATCCAGATTCAAGAGTAGATGCCATTAAACTGGTTTTATCTGGTGGATCCCATTCAACACGTATCCGTCATTTTACTGAAGAGCAGCAAAAGATGATCAAAGAACAACTCGAAAAATGGTTGCAAAATGACTGATTTTATAATGAAATATATGGTGTCCATTTCAGATATTAATTATGGTGGTCATATGGGGAATGATAAGTCTTTGGCATTGTTTCACGAAGCTAGAATCGGCTACTTAAAAAGCTTAGGATATTCGGAGATGAATATTGGTGAGGGATTGGGGATTATTATGAAAGATGCGCATGTGGATTATTTAGCTGAAGTTTTTCATGGCGATGAGCTGATGGTGAAAGTTAGTTTGGGTGAGCAAAAAGGGCCTTTATTCCATTTGAACTATGAAGTAAATAGAGTTTCTGATGCGAAAATGGTATTCACTGGACGAACAGGGATTTTAGCTTTTGATTACGAAAAAAGAAAAGTAGTGAGGACTCCACAGGTGTTTTTCCATAAAATAAAAGAACATTATGGCTATTAAAGCGCTTGTTTTTGATTGGGGAGACACCATTATGCGTGATCTTCCTTTTGAAGGAGCCATGAAAGATTGGCCATTGGTATCTTTGGTTTCTGGAGCTGAAGAAATTTTGAAGCAATTGCAGAAGAAGTATACAATTGTGATGGCCAGTAATGCTGATGATTCTAGTTCACAAGATATTGTTGAGGCCTTAAAAAGGGTAGGAGTGTCCCAATATTTTCATCGTGTTTTTTCCTCAAGCGATATTGGTTACGAAAAACCGCATCATAAATTCTTTCAATATATCCAACAAGAATTAAAATTGGAGGAGTCTGAATTGGTAATGATTGGCAATAGTTGTGAAAAAGATATTGAAGGAGCAAAATCGGTGTCTTGGAAAACTATTTGGTTCAAAGAGAATAATAAAAGTAAACAAGAATGTGAGCAAGCCGATGCCACAGTATATCATATGAGTGCCCTATTAGAAATTATAGAAAACATATAAACCATGAGTGAATTTAAAGAATTTTACCAAACATTTTTAGATAAATTAGAAGAAGCCAGAAAAGCGCAAGATTCTGTTACCTTTCAAAAGCTAATGCATGTAGTTGAGCCCAACTGGCAGCAAGAAGATCAAGAAATATTTGCCGATTATTGTCAGACCAAGGCTGGCTTATATGCGCTTTTTGGAGAGAACCTAGATATGGATGATTGGATGAGCAAGGCACTTCAGTTTTCGAATAGCGAAATGCATACACATATTTACTTCAAATGGCTGTCATTGTATTTCCATCAGTTAAGGGCTTTAACTAAAGAATCTAAGATAAAAGGAAACTTTAGTTCTATTTTCAATGTTTCGGAGCAAGCCATTAAATTAGAAAAGGATTATTATACTAAGCTAGCATTTGAATCCATGAGAATCCTCAGTTTGGCTGCACTTGGAAAACACGATGAGGTAAAACAAGAGATTCAGTCTTTAAATTTAAAAGATGTTCCAAGTAAATTGGTGAATGACTCCACTAAACTTCAGTATTTCTATGCTAATATTTATAAGCTATTGGTGGCCACATTAGAAATTAGGGATGCTAAACTTTTGGAGAAAATTCTAAAAATGATCACTATTGATGATGCTTTAATGGCTTCGAGTGCTCCGCTGTTTAGAAAGTTCAATACTGTTGTAATGGATTTAGCAGATATGAGACCAGAAATGGCTGCCGATTTCAATTATTTTTATCAAATGCGAAAGCAATGGTCGGGATTCTTGCCTAACTTTAGTCTATTTACTATGATGATTGAAGAGGAGAATGTGAAGGGGTTAGATTTCTTTTTCGATTCTTTGTAGGAGGTAGTTAATAGATAACAGTTAACCGATAATGGTGAATAGGTGACAGTTAACAGTGCATGAGTTGTAAATTGCTTTTGGTAAGTTGAAGTTCATTGAGCCTGCAGAAATAACCAGTATTAAAGCTTCAGTTACCATTTAACGACTAGTAGATATCAGTTACTAATTTTGAGGTTCAGAAGTTTAGAGGTTTAGAGTACTGTATAGCTAAATCATAAATATGTATAGCAAAATCGAAGTTTACAACCAACTTTAGTCATTCTATGAACTTTGTATTCTAGGCGCTTCAACTACTTTATACTTTAGTCACTTCAAGTACTTTATGAACTCTTAATTATTTTCTAGCTTTATGGCGAAGATGTAAATCGGCTAATGCAATAGCGCTTACTGCCTCTACTATCACTGGCATTCTTAGGGCGATACAGGCATCGTGTCTACCTTTTACATTGAGGTTTTGTACTTTGTTTTCTTTGAGGTTGAAAGTTTGTTGACCTTTGGTGATGCTACTTGTGGGTTTCACGGCTACTCGTATCACCATTTCATTACCATTGGTGATTCCTCCGTTGATTCCTCCTGCATGATTGGTTTCGGTGGTGCCCTCTTTGTCGATAATCATATCGTTATTTTCGCTACCCGTCATTCTGGCTGCCTGAAAACCACTTCCTATTTCCATTCCTTTAACAGCTGGTATAGCGAATAGTGCATGACCCAAAACGGCTTCGGCTTTATCAAAGAAAGGCTCTCCAATTCCTATGTCTAGATTTTGGATTCTACATTCAATGATACCCCCAACAGAGTCATGGTTTGCAATAGCTTTATTTAAAGCTGCATCTATGTCTGCTTGTCCACCCACTTCAATTACCTGTGCATCAAAATTAACTCCTGCTAATACCTTTTTAGCAATAACACCAGCAGCTACCAAACCGGTAGTCACTCTTCCCGAAAAATGACCTCCTCCTCTATAGTCATTAAAGCCTCTATACTTTTTAAATGCGGTAAAGTCGGCATGGCCTGGGCGCGGACTATTTCTGATATTCTGGTAATCGCCAGAGCGAGTGTTTTTGTTTTCGAAGATGATGGTGATGGGGCTTCCTGTGGTTTTGCCTTCAAAAATTCCAGATAATATTTGAGGTTGATCGGCTTCAACACGAGGAGTGGTTCCTTTTTTTCCAGCTTTTCTTCTTTCAATATCTTTTACAAAATCTTCTTCAGTAATTGAAATTCCACTTGGGCATCCATCTATAATAATGCCTACAGCAGGTCCGTGAGATTCTCCAAATATGGAAATACGATATAGGGTTCCAAAACTATTCATAGTAATAGGTAGTGATTTAAGTTTGCGCAAACCTAAAAAATAATACTACAAGTAGATTCTTAAATTCCTCATAAAACAGCTTAATTTATATTTGGTACAGGGAATTAATTTTGTTTTTAAAATGATTCTAGATAGGCTTTTGGTTTAATGTTTTTTTGAATTTGTTTAATTAAAAATTAAGCTTTCTTTCTCCCACGTAAATACAATACCAATCCAATTAAAGCCAGTATAATAGAAAAACCAGGTAAGGCATCCGCTTCTGAACTAAGGTTTTCATAAATCTCAATGTCTATATAATCACCTCTTTTTATTTGAACTTGAATTTCTATGGTTTCGTCCACGGTAGGACTGTGACTATAGGAGGTGCCATCGTGAGTAACTCTCTTTCCTCCAATTTCTCTTTCTGTGATAGAAACTAATTCTTCATCGAATAAAACCAATTTTTGTCTGTCAAGAATTTTAATATCAGCCTCAAAATGTGGTGGTTCATAGGTGCCAGTCATTTCTTCATCTACTCCCCAAAACTTAATTTCGTAGGTTTGGTTGGCCAAAACAGCTACATCCATTTTTTCAATATTACTGGAGGATGCTCTTTTTGAAAATATTTCTTTTTCATTTTTTTGGTTGGCAGAATAGAAAAAGCCAATGATTCCAATTACCAATAATGCAATGCCTATGTATTTTTTCATTTTCAAGATTTTAGAGTAATAAAAATACATAAGAACCGGGATAAAAAGTTATAGGATTTTTATTAGATGAACTCTTTTCTAGATTTATAGCTTTTGAACTGATATTTGCTCTAAAAATGTAAATTGTTATTAAATAGGTTAGCCAGAAACAATAATATGTTTCTAGCTATTATCGAAGTGATTAGTATTAAACAATCAACTATAGATTAGAATTGGTAATTGCTGAAATTGAAAACTAAATCATCTTCGACTAATGTGCTGGTATATGTTGTAACATCTTTTTAGATTGGTTTTTTTTGCATATGTTTTTTAACAAACCAATACATCCTATTTTTTTATATTTATTTACGTACTTTTAATTCTACATCACGTATTCTTTCAGCATGTTCATTTATCCGTTGTTCTTGATTTGCTAAAAGTTTACTTAGGAGTTTTAACTCACCTTTTTGTGTTTCTATTTTAATTGATAAATCTTTCATTACCTCAATTAATGTATCCAGTTTCTTTAGTTTTATATTTTTATTCTACTTCTATATATTTAATAAATTGAGATGCAAATATGGAGCAGAATATGTCTGAAATCAAGTTTCTTGATTAGCTTAAGGATTATGATTTTAAAGATTGGACTAATTCTCATGAGAATAAAATCAAGCAATAGCGTTTTTATCAGTTGCTATTGCTGAAATTCCTTTAGGCTGATTGAGAGAAATAAGCTTATACTTATATACTTTGATTAATCGACTTAGTTATAATATTTATTTGCTCTGGAGCCAGTTCCATATGTTTTATTAATAATAGGCATTCTTCAATAGTTTGTTCTTTTGCAGAACCTAAGGCTGCAATTTGCCAACGTATTTATAGCGTTTTAAAGAAACTTCTGTTTCTGTTCTGCCAGAACGATAAGAAGTAGTTCCAAAAGGATGATACTCCTCATAAGAGATAATAGCCGCAGTATCATCAAGTTCAAGAGCTGCAGAGCCTAAATGATTATCATATTGGTAGCGGATGCTAGGTGCTGAGTTCTGGATACTGGTTGCATTCTCCATCGTTTTAGTTTCTATGGAAACTATCTTTTTCTGGTCATCAGAAACATGCAAAGTTTCTCTTTCAAAATCTAAGGTACCTGCTACCGATTTACGATAAACTTCGAAACCTCCTAAATAGACTCGTTCTTCTACGATTCCACCAGTTTTCTCAATTACCTTTCTTACTCTTTCGCCTCCGACATCGTAGACATAGTATGCAGTTCCACCACCTCCTAGGTCTACTTCTTTAAGCTCGTCTTTGTAATCCCAGAGCATGGAAGCAAGATGTGGCATAGAAAGCATATTACCATGTGCATCGTAGGTATATTCGGTTACATTTTCTGTATGTACTAATAGTCGATTCGTATTATTGGCAAAATCATAATAATAATCACGAGTCCAGTTTCCATTGGATTTCATTTCCATCATATTGCCCAACTCATCATACTCGTATTGCTGTGTAAAGTTTTGCATGGCATTACTAGCAGTGTTGGGTAAAGCAATATTATCTACAAAATCTGTGTTTGAGGGCATTTGCAAACTTGTTAGCTCTCTTCCTGTAGCCGTTTTTAACCTATATAGTGCATCGTAAGTATATGCTCCTGTTGGTGCAATAACAGAATTATTATAATAATGCGTTTGCTGGGCATTATCTGTAATTTGAGTGATATTACCCACAGGGTCGTAGGTATAATTAATATCTTGTAAGATATCTATTCCAGTATTACGAGTTGTTAATAACCTATTTAACCTGAATGTCTCCTTGTCGTACTCATACTTGGTTTTACTGCCATTGCCATAATAAATCTCGGTTCTTTGGCCTTTTTCGTTATAATTGATATTGGTTACCGCAAGAACACTAGTTGTGCCTTTTACTTGGGCATGTACTGTCTCCAATAAACCTGCTTTATTATAAGTATAGGATTCCACAGTAGCATCTGGCTTAGTTATTTGCATAGGACGGTTCCCCGACGAACCTCGTTGTCGGGATTTGATTCGACTAAGCACTCCATTCTGTAGTGCAGTCTCACATAACATAGCGTCGTAAACAAAAGCCTGATTATAGGAGTGGTTCGCATCGAGAGATGGAGAATTGTCCCAGTCTATGGTATTTTTATAATTGGTTAGCATCTGCGTGGTCAAAGATAAATTTTTATTCAACACTTTTTTGGAAAAAGTGTTCAAAAACATCCGCTGAATATTATTGCCTACTCCAATGATATTTCTTCGGAAAACGGAGAACTCCTTCTTTTAGCTTCCTCCTGCGTCGGAATCTAACGTTCGTCAGACATGCTCCGTTTTTTATCCTGCTAAATATCATTTCCGCTTAACGGCAATACTATTAGGCGGAGTAGACTTTCTTTGAAAGTCTTTAAAAATGCGACCTGATACTTTACTGCTTTTCTTAGGGAAAGATGCGGCGTGAGTTTTATTTGTTACCTTCTCAACTTCTAAATTTACTCGTTCTTCTATATGCTGAAAATCTCTCAAATGCTCGTGTTTATTGCCAATCAAAGATAGTTGATTCTATGGAAACCTCCCCCAGGAAACAAAGAAAAGAGACCCTTTTTCAAAAGTCTCTTTTCTCATAAGCGCCATATCGTACACTACCCATATGGTACACTACTACATGTTATTCACTTTTCAAATAAAAAATGGAATGGTTTAAATCATCTTTTGTTAGAAATTTCACTAATTTATTAATTGAATCATATTCAAAACTAGATGAACTATAGGTGTCCAACATAGTCTTTGTAATAAAAATGTGATTTGAAATAATGCCTTTTTGATCTAATATTATTTCACAATTCGAGTTTAAACTGGATTCATTAATTTCAAAAATATTCATAATATATGTTCTTTTATGTGATTCAAACTTTCCAGTGCCAAAAACTAAATAATACAAATTATTATTTATACTTGCTCTCCTGTTAAAATTCCCAAAAATATAATATAGGTTTATTCGAAGTATTAACTTTGCCAGACTAAGTAAAGTCTATCCATTAACTGAGTGGTTGAAATATAAAGCTCAAATACGAGGCTTGTGAAATCATAAAAATCAAGGAGCCCCGACAGAAATCGTCGGGATGACTGTTTTATGGTGAGCATATAAAAGTAGTTGACTTTATAGATTAACACTAAATAAAAAATGAAATGAGTAACACCATAGACGCATTAAACTGGCGATATGCCGTTAAGAAGTTCGATACTAAAAAAATTTCTGCTGAAAAATTAGATATTATACTAGAAGCTTTGCGCTTAACACCATCCTCTCTTGGTCTTCAGGCTTGGAAATTTCTTTTAGTTGAAAACCCAGAAGTTCGTAAACAACTACTTCCAGCTACTTTTAATCAGGAGCAAGTGATAGATGCTTCTCACCTTATTGTATTGGCCAGAAATACAAAATTAGAGGAGGGCGATGTGAAAAAATGGACTGAGTATTTGGCTCAAGAAAGAAATATGCCTCAAGACAAAAAAGATGGTTTTCATCAAATGATTATGGGTTATTTGAGTTCACAAGACGACGAGAATAAAAGCATCTGGTTAGCTAAGCAATTGTATATTGCATTAGGGAACCTCATGACTGTTTGTGCTTTAGAAGGAATCGATTCTTGTCCTATGGAAGGATTAAATCCGGCTCAGTATGATGAGATTCTAGGTTTAGAAGAAAAAGGATTAAAAACGGTGGTGGTTTGTCCAATCGGTTATCGTTCTGCCGATGACCCTTATCAGCATGAAGCTAAAGTGCGATACCCAGAAGAAGAATTATTTCTTAGAATATAATTCTGATTAAAGAATTTTTTAAAGACTGCCTTAGCCCGAGGTGGTCTTTTTTGTTTAACAGAGTTCATAATTATTATTTTGTTGGCACAAGGATTTCATTAATTTTGATCAATAAACAAATTTATCACAACGATAATAAATCTACAATGAAAAAACTATTAAAAAGCATGGGATTTCAAATCCTTGCAGCCATGGTGATTGGTGTTTTGGTGGGTATGTATATGGGAGAAGATGCCTCCATGTTTGCACCGCTCGGAACTTTATTTATTCAATTGATTAAAATGTTGGTGGTGCCCTTGGTAGCCTTATCTATTATTAGTGGTGCAGCTGCTCTTGGAGCCACTCGTTCCGCAGGAAAGATTGGAATTTCAACCTTGGCTTATATTTTTATCTCTACCTTTTTTAGTGTGGTGATTTCCGTGGCCTTGGGTCTGATATTTAAACCAGGGGAGGGTGTTGATATTTCTAGTGCCGCTGCTATGATGGAGACCACAACTCAGTTGACCAAATCCACTGCTCCTGGCTTTTGGGAAACCATAATAGGAATAGTTCCTGATAACATCTTTGAAGCATTAGGTTCTGGAAACATCCTCCAGATTATCTTCTTTGGTTTGTTTATGGGTATTGGTTTATCTACCATGCCAGCAAAAAGAAAAGACCCCATTATCAATTCCATCAACTATCTTTTAGAAGCCATGATTTGGATGATTAAGGTGGTGATGTACACAGCACCAATTGGTGTATTTGGTTTAATGGCCGATTCTGTAGGTTCTTTTGGTTTCGAATTAATATTAAGTGTTTTGAATTTGGTTTGGGTATTCCTTATTGGCATCCTTCTAATAGGGATAGTTTTTTATCCATTAACCATCAAGATATTCACCAAGCAAAATATCATGGAATTCTTTAAAGCCATGACTAAACCACAATTGGTGGCCTTTTCAACTGCTTCTTCTTTAGCAACACTGCCATTAAATATGGAAACTTGTGAGAAAGAATTTGGTGTAACAAAAGAAACCACAGCTTTTGTTTTGCCTTTGGGAGCTACTATAAATATGGCAGGAAATGCCATGTATTATGCTTTAGTGGCCTTGTTTTTTTCTCAGGTTTATGGTATCGATTTAACCATGGCACAGTATACTGCTATCATTCTTACCTCTACGGTGGGAGCTGTAGGACAAGCAGGAGTTCCAGGACCAACCTTATTAGTGGTTGCGGTTCTAGTTGCTGCCGATATTCCAATTGATGGCCTCCCCATTCTTTATGCTTTAGATAGGGTTTTCGATATGATTAGAACCACCTTGAATATCACCGGTGATGCAGCAGCTGCTATTATTGTTGATAAATTCAATCAAGTAAAAGAGTAATTTATATATTTAGATATTCTTTGAAGAAAGCTTTAGGATTCGTCTTAAAGCTTTTTTTTAGGTGTTATTTGTTGATAATGCGTGTTTTATCTTGTTTTGAAACCTGTGATTAATGGTTCTAGTATTTCTTAAAATCAATCTCATTTTTAGCTTTTCTGTAAGGAATTATTCTTTTCTGAGTCTACTTCCTCAAATAGCTCGAATTAGTAGTTCTACTCTTAATATGAGCGCAGTAGTAAAGCTGAAATGGACTTAAAAGAAATAGTAAGCAACATTAAAACACAAACACAATGATTAAAGTAAAATCTATTATTCTATTGGCCTTAATGGCATTAGTTTTTGTAACAAGCTGTAAGAAAGATGAGGAGGCTCCAGTAAGTACCAATGGGAATTTAAATATTGAAATCTCTGGCCTTGAAGATTTGGGTAGTGATTATGCCTATGAAGGTTGGATTATAGTAGATGGTAAAGCCATTTCGTCTGGAGTATTTGAAGTAGATGCTACAGGTATGATGAGTAAAACGAGTTTTGAAGTGGCCTTAAGTGATTTAAATGCAGCTTCAACCTATGTTTTAACTATCGAACCCAACCGAGATACCGATCCTAATCCAAGTAGTGTTCATGTTTTAGCAGGTGACATTGATGGAGGTTCTGCTTCCTTAAGTGTGGCGCATGGCGCGGCCCTTGGCAATGACTTCTCAAGTTCAACTGGAGCCTATATTCTGGCAACTCCAACCGATGGAGGTTCCGAAACAGATGAAAATAGCGGAGTATGGTGGTTAGATCCTTCAGCAGGACCAGCAGCAAGTCTTGATTTACCAGTTTTACCTGCCGGTTGGGCTTATGAAGGATGGGCTGTTGTAGATGGAATTCCAATTAGTACAGGTAGATTTTTATCAACTTCTGGTGCAGACCAATCCGATATTTATAGCGGACAGAGTGCAGATGCGCCTCCATTTCCTGGAGAAGACTTATTGATGAATGCGCCAAATGGCGTATCTTTTCCAACAGATTTAGCAGGAAAAACGGTGGTGATTTCTGTGGAACCACAACCTGATAATAGTGCGGCTCCATTTTTATTAAAACCTTTGGTTGGTGCTGTTCCTAGTGATGCTACTGATCGTACATTATATCAGATGTCGAATAATGCTGCCAATACCAATCCTTCTGGTATGGCAAAGAAAAAATAACCGAATCGAACAGAGGTTAATATTTAAGTTTTGATTTTGAATGGACAAGTCAGAGGTTTACTCCTTTGGCTTGTTTCTTTTTTATAAATGCAATCAATAATAGATTACAATTGATAGGCGCAAATATGAAAAAAACGTTCGACTACAATCCTGTCTTATACAAACTCCATTTTTAAAAACTAAATTCTTCACTTCATTTCGCCAGGGCTCAATACCTGCATTGCATTTCGTTCAGAGAGACCATGTATTATGATATATCAGACAGGAAGAAGGGCTTTGGTTTTGCCATTGAAAAAACCAAAACCCGTCTTCCTTCCCTATAGCCTAAATACTTGTCACTTCGATATGTAGTGAGGAGTCTTTTATAATTATTATGAGGCTATTTATTCCGCCAGATTAATTTTTTAAATAGTACCTGAAGATATCTAAATATTTTATAAATTGCTAGCTCATTAAAAAGCATGTGGACATTTTTTCCATTTTAAATATAAAATACCAATTCTTATGGGTGAATTTTTTAGCGACTTAACTACCATCGAAAAGATTTATTGGATGGTAACCATTGTTTCTTCTGTGTTTTTTTTGATACAAATGATTTCTGTATTTGTTTTAGGAGATATGGATGCAGATATCGATGGAGATGTAGATTTTGATGTGGAAACAGATACAGGAATTCCTTTTCAGTTCTTTACATTTAGAAACTTAGTTGGTTTTATGACCGTTTTTGGATGGTCGGGTTTAGGAAGTATTGCAAACGGAAACTCTAACCTAACTACGATTCTTATTTCTGTTATTGGTGGACTTTTAATGATGGTCTTAATGACATTCTTATTTTATTCCATTAGCAAACTAACAGCTAGTGGAAACTTGAATATGAAAAATGCTGTGGGTAAAACTGCAAGTATTTATATCCCAATAAAAGCTAAACGAGAAAGTATTGGTAAAGTTCAAGTGAAAATTCAAGGATCTTTAAGAGAACTCGATGCCGTAACTGATGATGAAGAGGATTTAAAGACTGGAATGGTAGTTACTGTGACTAAAGTCTTTGATGGAAATCTACTTCTGGTTACAAAAAGCAAATAAACAGATAGACTAATATAAAAAATCAAAAATTATGGGTACCAGTTATTTTTTAGTGGCAGCAATAGTCGTTATTGTCACCATATTCACATTACTTGTTTCGTTATTTAAAAGGTATAAACGTTGTCCTTCCGACCGTATTTTGGTTGTTTATGGAAAGATAGGAAAATCTACTGCTTTAGGTGGAAAATCTGCAAAAACCATTCATGGTGGAGCAGCATTTGTATGGCCTGTTCTGCAGAGTTATGAATTTCTCGATCTAACTCCTATCTCCATTGAAGTAAACCTGACCAGTGCTTTAAGTAGACAAAATATCCGAGTTGACGTTCCTTCTCGTTTCACAGTTGGTATTTCAACAGAGCCGGGTATTATGAATAATGCAGCAGAGCGTTTGTTGGGTCTTAGTCAGGATCAAATTCATGATTTAGCTAAAGATATCATATTTGGTCAGTTACGTTTGGTAGTAGCTACCATGGATATTGAAGAGATTAATAATAACCGCGATAAGTTTTTGGCTGCTGTAAGTTCCAATGTGGAGGCTGAATTGAAAAAAATTGGTTTGAAATTAATCAATGTGAATGTAACCGACATTAAAGATGAGTCTGGTTATATTATTGCCTTGGGTAAAGAAGCTGCTGCTCATGCTATTAATGAAGCTAAGAAAAGTGTAGCTGAAAAATCTAGAGATGGATCTATTGGTGAAGCCAATGCGGTTAGAGAACAAAGAATAAAAGTTGCCGATGCCAATGCCGATGCCAATGTGGGAGAAGCTATTGCCATGCAGAAAGAGCGTATTAATGTGGCAGATGCTACCGCCGAAGCAAAAGTGGGGGAGGCTGAAGCCAATAGAAAAGAGCGTACACTTACTGCTGATGCAATTGCTAAAGCTAAAATTGGGGAAGCTGAAGCCAATAGAAATGAGCGAATTAAAACTTCTGAAGCCAATGCTACTGCCGTTGAGGGAGAAAACTTAGCTAAAGTTACCATTGCCAATTCCGATGCCGAAAGAAGAACAAAAGAAGCGGAAGCTGAAAGGCTTGCTATTGCTGCTGAAAAAGTAAAAACAGCACAGGCTTTGGAGGAGTCTTATTCTGCTGAAAGAAAGGCTGAAGAATCAAGAGCTTTAAGAGATAAAGCAAGCCAAGAAGCCGATATTATTATTCCTGCTGAAATTGATAGGCAAAGAATAGTCATTGAAGCGGAAGCTATGGCTGAAGAAATTAGAAGAAAAGCAAAAGGGGAAGCCGATGCTATCTATTTAAAAATGGCTGCTGAAGCTAAAGGTAATTATGAGATTCTGACTAAGCAAGCAGAAGGGTTTAAAGCCATTGTGGGTGCTGCAAATCAAAGTAGTAGTGATGCGGTAATGCTAATGATAGCTGATAAGCTTCCAGAATTAGTTGAGAAGCAAGTGGAAGCGATTAAGAATATTAAAATCGATAAAGTCACAGTTTGGGATAGTATGAGCTCCGGTAAAGATGGGAATTCACCATCTACAGCAAATTTCCTTTCAGGAATGTTAGGTTCTCTTCCTCCATTCGATGAGATTTTCCAAATGGCAGGTATGGAACTACCTGATTATTTAAAGGGAAGCAAAAAGGAGGAGCCTAAAAAGGAAGAACTTCCCAAAGTAAAGGAAGAAACCATCTCCGATGCTGATATCATTGAAGATAAGCCAGAGTAAGAAGTTTTATAAGATGAGTGAGCACCTAATTGATTGTTTTAAATCTATTAGGTGCTTTTTTGTTTATTACTTGTTGTTGATTAACAAAAAAAAACTTGAATTACTCCATCAGCTAAAAAGTCATGAAGTGAAGCTCAGGATTGTATCTCAATAGGCAATCCCCTATTAAAACCCTCCTCTAAAGAAAGAAAGGTTTCTGTACTCGTCACTTCTATTATTGATTGTATTTTCTCTACCAGAATTTTCTTCAAATGTTCATTGCTATGGGCGTAAATTTTCAGCATATAGGAGTATTTACCAGTAATGGAATGGCATTCTACCACTTCAGGGATATTTAATATCATATCGAAAACTTGGTGGTGAGTTTGTCCTGAAGTTAGGTTAACCTGTATACCCACAAAAGCCAAGGAATGGTACCCAAGACCTTGAGGAGAAAGAGCAAACTTAGAACCAGTGATGACACCAGCGTCTTTTAGTTTTTTCAACCTTTGATGAATAGCGGCACCCGAAATTTTAAGTTTCCGAGCTATTAAAGTGATTGGAGTCCTTGCGTTTTCCATCAAAATGTCTAAAATCTGCTTATCCATGGAATCAATTTGAAACTTAATTTTACTCATTCTATGATTTTATTTAATAAATTCTATAATATTGAGGGATATGCTTTCAATATGTAAGCAAAAATAGCATAAATGCTTAAATAAATTAGATATATTGACATTATTGCTTACATAATTTACTTTTGTTCCATAGAAACAATAAAAAAATTAATGATATGAGCACAAAGAAATTTGATCCAGCAACTAATATACAAAGACAAGAAGTATTTGGTGAGTTCGGAGGTGTAAACCCTTCCATAACTGATAGTAGTACTTTTACTTTTATGACTGCCAAAACCATGTTAGATACATTTCACGGTGAGGCCGAAGGTTGTTTCCTTTATTCTCGTCATTGGAACCCAACAAATTTAAATTTAGCACAAGCTTTAGCTGCTATGGAAGGCACAGAAAGTGCATGGGTAACTGGTTCTGGCATGGGAGCTATCACCACAGTGTTATTACAATTATGTAGTGCTGGTGACCATATTGTTACTAGTGTGACTACTTATGGTGGAACTTACGCTTTCTTAAAAAACTATCTTCCTAAATTTAATATTGATGTTACTTTCGTAAATATTTCGGATTTAGAGGCTGTTGAAGCAGCCATCCGACCAAATACCAAGTTAGTTTATACTGAGAGTATGACTAATCCAATGCTTCAGATTTCTGATATGCCAAAATTATCTGAAATAGCTCATAAGCATGGTGCTAAATTAGTAGTTGATAATACTTTTACACCAATGATTTTTGCTCCTTATCAATTAGGAGCGGATATTGTTTGTTATTCTATGACAAAATTCATCAATGGTAAAAATGACTGTGTTGCAGGTGCTATTTGTGCAAGCGGAGATTTTATAAATGCTATAAGTGATGTAAATGATGGAACTGCCATGTTATTAGGTCCTGTATTAGATCCTATGCGCTCTTCGAGCATTCTTAAAAATCTGCATACTCTGCATATTAGAATGATGCAGCATAGTAAGAATGCAATGTTCTTAGCTAAAAAGTTTAAAGAAATTGGCTTGAGATTCAATTATCCTGGTATGACTGAACATCAAGATCATGATTTGATGAATAGCATGAGAAATGAAGATTTCGGTTATGGAGGAATGATTGCTATTGATATGGAAACTGCCGAAAGAGCTGCTGACCTTATGGAATGCATGCAAATTAGAGGTGTTGGTTACCACGCGGTAAGCCTTGGTTATTTCAAAACTCTATTTAGTAACTCTGGTAAATCAACTAGTAGTGAAGTTCCAGAAGATGTTCAATTATCAATGGGAATGTCTCCAGGTTTAGTTCGTTTTTCTGTTGGTTTAGATCACGATATTGAAACTACTTTCAATGTTATTTTATCTTGCCTAAAAGACAAGAATTTAATCTAACCGGTTAATGTCAAAACAGAAGCTCTATTTCAAAACTTGAAGTAGAGCTTTTTTTGTACCCAGCACCCAGTATCCTACAACCATCACCCACCGTCCGAAAAAAAATCTACCTTTGCCGCAACACAATAACCATGAAATTACAAGATACTACCAAGGGATATTTATTTGCATTTATTGCAGTTTTTGCAACCTCCAATGTTTATATTTTCAGTAAAGCGGCACTAGGGGAGGTTAGTTTAGCTGTTTTTGGTTTTTATTGGTTTCTATTTGGACTTATTTGGAACTCTATATTTGCAGCCAAAACAGGGAAGTTAAAACTAATTAAGAATCTAAAAAATCGTGATTTCATAATCCTATTGATTTTGGGTTTGTTAGAAATTTCAGGAACTACTTTTTTCTTTCTCTCTATTTCTACTTTTTCGAATCCTGCCATTGTCTCTTTCTTAGGAAATATCAATCCTGTTATTGTAACAGTATTGGGTTTTATCATTTTGAGAGAAAGATATAATAAGCCTGAAATATTCGGTATTTTTTTAATTATTGTGGGTGCTTTTATAATTAGCTATCAGGGCGGTACAACTTTGTCTTCAATGTTTGTAGAAGGAGCGGAGTATATTTTGTACAGCTCGTTTTTTTATGGAATTAGCGCTATTATAACTAAGAAAAATGTGAAAAAATTAGGGCCTTCGATTCTGGCTTTAAGTAGAAATGTTTTCCTTTTTATTTTTTCATTCTCTGTATTGATGATACAAGGATTAAATTGGGGATTAACTTGGTTTGCGCTTTGGAATATTTTTATTGGGAGTATTCTAGGACCATTTTTAACCATCACCGCAGGTTGTCAAGCTTATAAATATTTAGAAGTGAGTAGGGTAAGTATTTTAGGTAGTACCAAAGGAATTATCGTATTGATAGGCGCTTATGTTTATTTTGGAAAATTTCCAGAAATTTATCAAGTAGCTGGAGGTGTCATATCCATTGTCGGAGTCATCCTCATTTCTGTTGGGAAAATTCTGTTAAAGAAAAAATCTTATAAAGTTAATGCCTAACCAAATTTAGACATCAAGCGTCTAAAATCTTCCGATTGATTTATATCACCAGAAAGCTCATAAGATTGCATGAGCTCATTCATTAACCTCTTTATAGTGGCTTTATTATTACAAGGCTCAAAGTATTCTTTATTGGGTTCCAAATCTAATTGACCTAAGAAAGTATCAATGTCTTCTTTAGTAAACACAATTCCATTATTAAATGGATTAATATAGAATAAAGGTTTTGATTCGCTGTGCAACTGACCAGAGTTTAAATAAGCCAGAATGAAATTCTCAGGAAGGTTAACTCCAAAAACAGGAAGTTCAAGGCTTTGAGCAACTTCTAAATAAAGTATACTTAATATCACAGAATTACCTTGTCTATTTTCCAGAAGGTCTTTTAATAAGCTATTTTGGGGATGGCTGATATTGGTTTTATTTCCTTTGAAATTATATATTTTGTAGAATACATGATTCAGGATATGAATCTTTTCAAGAGGTGTAAACTCTTCGTTAAGTTCTAGCCAAACGTCTTTTTTTAGTCTGTCAATTTGGTTTTGGATATCATGAGTACTTAAATTCGGATAGTGATACTGGCTTAGTATAACTGCTGCATCAATCAATTTTTGGTCCGATTTTTTCTTCCAGCTTAATAATGAAGTCTCCGTTTTATTGTATTGGATTTTATTAAGTAGTGTGCTAATACGATTCTCCGCAAGTTGGTCGATCTTTCCTTCAGCCGCATCCCTTAAATAAGGAAGAGCTTTGGGACCTATTTCTATTACTCTATTTTCTATTTCAGAAAACACCTCTGGATCTGGATCATCCAAAAGATGTAATAAGGCCTTTAACATTGTTTCGTCGGTTGTGCTGCTCATTTTCTATAATGTGATATGTACAAATGTAGGATGTCGAGCCCTTGATTTTTGTAAAAGCTATTGAAACTTATTAAACAGAAAATGTTAATTGTTTTTTAAATTATTCCTGAATTAAATTTAAGCTGTTTTCAATGGTTTTGAGTCTTTCTCTCAGTGTCTTACGATCTATACCTAGTATTTCTGAAGCTTTGGTTTTATTCCCACCAACGTATGCTAGAATCATCTGGATATGTTCTGTTTCCACCTCTTTTAAGCTTTTATTTAAATTATTATGACTTTGAATAGAGTGTCGCATCATTACAGGAAGATCTGGGACATCGATTTTCGAGCCATCGCTCATGACTACCAAACGATGAACAATATTTTCTAATTCGCGGACATTTCCTGGCCAGTCATAATTATTCAATATCTGAAGCACTCTGTCGGTAAATCTGGGGTTTTTTAGACCATTTTCTTTGGCGTATTTTAGTGAGAAATATCTGATTAGAATGTTGATATCACCGTCGCGTTCTCTTAAGGGAGGTATGCTAATAGGGATAATGTTTAGGCGATAGTATAAATCCTCTCTAAAAAGTTTCTTTTTCACCAATTGGAATAAATCTACATTAGCTGCAGCAATCACTCTTACATTTATTTTTTGTGCGTGATTGGAGCCAATCATATTGATTTCTTTTTCTTGTAATACTCTCAGGAGCTTGGCTTGCATACTCATGCTTGTATTATGAATCTCATCAAGAAAAATACTACCACCATCAGCTGCTTGAAAGAAGCCTCCACGGGTTTCTGTTGCTCCGGTGAATGCTCCTTTTAAATATCCAAATAATTCACTTTCTAATAATGCTTCAGGGATTCCTCCGCAATTAACAGGTATAAATGGAGCAGTAGATTCTTTGCTGTTATAGTGAATAGCGCGAGCTACTAATTCTTTCCCTGTTCCGGTTTCTCCATTAAGTAGTATGGTTGTTTTTATTCTGGAGGCTTTGAGTAAATCTTTGAAAATGGCTTGCATAGCCTTTGAATTACCAATGATGCCATCGATTTGAATTTGATAATGATTTTCTTCTTCTTTTTCTTTTTGGTTTTCTACAGTTAGCAATGATTTCTCTACTGCATTAATCAACTCATCTCTTGTAAAAGACTTTATTAAATAATCGTTGGCTCCTAATTTAACCGTTTCAACTGCGTTTTTAATCGATGGGTACCCTGTTATTACTAGGATGCCAGTGTTTTTGTAGTTTTCTTTCAGATGCTTAATCAATTCAATTCCATTTATCTGAGGCATCTGCAAGTCAGTAATTACTAAATCTATTTCGGTGGATTCTAAGACTTTGGTGGCATCAATAACAGAAGAAACGGTAATAATATTATATCCGCAGGATTTTAGATTACGTCTGAGAAGCTCTAGCATTTCTAGTGAATCGTCAACAGCTAGTATTTGATATTTGTTTTTTCTATTCATGATGGTTCGTTTTAAAAGGAAAATATAATTCGAAACGAGATCCTACCCCAAGATGACTTTCTACATTGATTCTGCCATTTAATGATTTAACAATACCATGTACAACAGATAAGCCAAGTCCTGTGCTTGTACTTACTTCTTTGGTAGTAAAAAAGGGGTCGAATACTTTCTGCAAATGATTTTCTGCTATTCCAGTGCCATTGTCTTGAACGATTAGGTAGATTCCTGTTTTATCATAAGTAGTCTGAAGTAACAGCTGTCCTCCATTTGGCATGGCATGAATAGCATTTACCATTAGGTTGACAATCACCTGCTTGATTTGTGTCTCGTTGGCCTGTATGTTTGGCAAGTCGTCGGACATTAACTTTACAATTTTAATATCCTCTTTTTTGCAGCGGGTTTCAAGTAAATATAGTCCATTGGCAATGGTTTCATTAATATTCATCATTTCACTTTCGCTCTCATGCTCATCATATTTTGAAAATAGCATAAGCTTCCTAATGACTTCACGTGAATGCAATGAAGCTTGTATTATTTTTGAAATATCATTTGCTAATTGCTTATTCCCTGGGTTTTCGCTTTCAATAAGTTGGGCAAATCCTAAAATACTCCCCAAAGGCTCATTCAATTCGTGTGCTATTCCTGCTATCAATTCTCCTAATGTAGCTAGGCGATCGGAATGACGTAGTTTTTGCTCTAAAAGCTTTTTTTCTTCTTTGTTCTCAAAGCGTTCTATATTAGATGATATTTCTTGGGCAAGTGTATTAATAAGTGAACGTTCCTCAGATAAGAAAGGTCCTTCTTGTTCATTTGGTTTTGCTTCAGTATATGAAACCTTCAGGAATCCTCTTTTTATCTCATTTACAATGAGTGGAGCTTCTTGAAAACTAATTCCTTCTGAAAATTGGTTGGATTTATATTTTTTTTGGTCAAATAGGATACAAACCTCAGTGATTTCAGGAAATTGCCATGCTTTTTTGATGATAGGAATAGCTTCTTCAAGACTTTCGTGTAGCGGTCTGGTGGCCTTTTTTATAGATAATTGTGCAATATCATATAGGCATTCCAATTCTTTTATTCTTTCTTGGAGCTTAAATTCTAGTTGATGCTGCTTGTCCTTTGTCATAATTAATCATCTTTGAAATAAAAAAAGGGTTTGGGAGGACCTTACACCTACCCAAACCCAAAGCTAATGAAATGAAATTGATCTTTAGTGAGTGTTTTTCTGAACTTTCTTTGTTTTAACTATCTTTTTCACCTTTTTAAATTTCTTCAAAATAGGAGTGCAAAAAGATATACTAATATGATTTACAGAACTTGTGAATTCGAAAACACCCAACTTTATTTTTTCAATGCTCATACTAGTCCTTGATCTAGCATGGCATCTGCTATTTTTACAAAAGCAGCAATATTTGCTCCTTTTTGATAATTGATTTTTCCGGTTTCTAATTCTCCATATTTAAGACAATTTTTATGTATTAACTTAATAATTTCTTGAAGCTTCAAATCGATCTCTGATTCTGTTAAGGAGTCTGATATAGCATTACAAGTCGATTCTATTCCAGAAACAATCATACTTCCTGCACTGGAGGCTTTTGAAGGTGCATATAGTATTCCTGAATGGTGTATGGTCTTAATTGCTTCTTTGGTGCATGGCATATTGGTTCCTTCAGCAAGCAATAGATACTCATTTTCTATTAGCATATCTGCATCCTCAGTTAATAACTCGTTTTGAATAGAGCAAGGAAGTGCAATATCAGCTTTGATGCTCCATGGTTTTTCATTTGGATAGAAATCGAAATTATATTTTTCGGCAAATGGTTCTACGCTATCATACTTATAAAGCTGAAGAATAAAATCTAATTTGTCATCAGTGATTCCATTTGGCATATATACAAATCCATCTGGTCCACTGATACTAATTACTTTTGCACCTAAATCATTGGCTTTTTTAGCAGCACCCCATGCTATATTTCCAAACCCTGATATGGCAACTCTTTTTCCTTTTATATTTAGACCTTTATTCAAAAGCATTTCTTGTGCAAAGTAGACTAATCCAAAACCTGTAGCTTCAGGTTTTATTGTTTTTTGACTCCAGTCTTGTCCATGTCCAATTAAAATACCGTTAAATTGTTTTCTTAATTTTTTATATTGGCCAATAAGATAGCCTACTTCCCTTGTTCCAATTCCAATATCATCAGTACATATATCTGTATCTGAACCTAGATATCGAAATATTTCTGACATAAAAGCATAACAAAAACGCATGATCTCTTTGTCAGATTTCCCAAAAGGACTAAAATCGGAACCTGCTTTACTTCCGCCAAAATTCAAAGTGGAAATACTGTTTTTTAGCACTTGTTCAAAGGCCAAAAACTTCAAAGAATCGAGGCCAACAGAGGAGTGAAAACGTATTCCTCCTTTATATGGACCTAAGCTGGAGTTCATTTCTACTCTATAGCCTCGATTTACTTGTACTACTCCCTTATCATCTTCCCAAATTATTTTGAATATCAATACTCTTTCAGGATCTGTTAATCTTTCAAAGATTAAATGGTTTTGATATTTTTTATTCTCTGCTATAAAGGGAATGATATTCTCTGCTACTTCGTACACAGCTTGATGAAATACACTTTCGTTGGGATTGCGTTTAATCAGCTCAAAAATAAATGCATCTATTTTTTGTTGATACTTCATAGCTCTAGTACAAGGGAGGATTTAATTAAATGGCAAACTCTTCACAATGCCAGATTACTGAATCTTCAGCATGCAATAAACAGTTACAACGTTCAGAGCAATTTTTGCATAATCCACTGTATGCTTTGTCACATACCTCTTTTTGTTCATTTAAAATTTGTGTAGCCTTTTTTACAGGTTCTAATTCGAATTCTTCGCATTCGAGGATGTTTCCAATGGAGTTCTTGATGAATTGACAATCATTTTCGTGACGGCAAGAAGAGCAAATACTATTAGTGTTCATGATATCTATTTTTTATGGTTTGATATTTATTTTGATTTAGCCTAATGAATATTCGTGCCAATCATCTTATTAAATTTATAATTAAGTGAGACACATAATAAGAAAATGAATAAGATGTAGACAATGAGGTGATTACGGTTGTGTGGTTTGTTTATTTTTGAAACTAAGAGAAAATCGTAAAAAGATATCTTTTGTGGGGGAAATTGTATCAATGGGGTGATTCTCCCCGATTTTGTATATTTAACAAATGTCCGTTTATTTTTAATTATTGGATTTAATTATTTCAAAAATAGGATCGGAAATAAAAAAATAAAGTCCATCATTATACTTTTTATGTGTTTGTCCGATGAGAAATTAGAAGGAATGATGTGGATATAATGGCCTAAAAAGAGCTCGATTTTTACTTTTTCAAAAAAAACAAGTGATTATTAGTTTGAAAAAGGAGTGAATTAAGCCGCAAATTAGCATCAATTTTGGCTGTTTTTTAGAAAAATAAAAATATTTTCAATCTTAAATTATTGAGAAATAAATCGATATAAAAAAAAGTAAAAAAAAATAAACTAGGGTGCACCAAAATGGGAAAAAAGTGTACATTTGCAGCGGAGAATTGGCAGAGTGGTCGAATGCGGCGGTCTTGAAAACCGTTGTACCGCAAGGTACCGGGGGTTCGAATCCCTCATTCTCCGCCAAGCTTAAAGCCTTTTACAGAAATGTGAAAGGCTTTTTTATTGTTAACGTTTTTTGTTTGCTGCTCCACACATATATTTCGTAAGTTTGTACTCACAAATATGCACAAACATAAAGATCATGAGAAAGTCTATATTTACTGTATTATTCCTATTGCCATTATCATTCTTGATGGCACAGAATTTAAATGCAAGTTTGAACTTTGCTAAATTTTACAACCCTGAATTAGGTTCCTATGTTGAAACCTACTTATCGGTGGATATGAATGGCCTTAAGCTGGTGAAAAATGAAGAGGGTAACTATTATTCTCAAGTGAATCTTTTGTTAATGTTTAAGCGAAATGATAGTATTGTGGATTTTAGTAAAACGATTTTAACTAGTCCTGTGGTTGAAGATACAAATGACTTAAACTTGAATTTTTTAGATCAGCAGCGTTTTTTCTTAAGCAACGGAGTTTACAGCTTAGATATTGAATTTGCAGATGCTAATCTAGACATGGAGCCTAATAAAGCAAGAGGTAGTATTGATCTTGAATTCAATGCCGAAAAAATTCAAATGAGTGATGTGCAATTTATAGAGTCTTATACTAAGAGTACTGAATGGAAGATCAATACCAAAAATGGTTACGATATGGTTCCTCATGTTTCCAATTATTATGGAGACCATGAGGAAAAACTGACTTTCTATACCGAGATTTATCATGCTAAAGAAATATTAGGGGAAGGGGAGAAATTCTTAATGACCGCATATATTTCAGAAACAAATGCCTCAACGGTATCAAATGAACTGGTGATTAGAAAAAGAATGGATGCAGAAACGGTTAATGTTCTTCTAAATAAATTTGATATTTCTAACTTGAATAGTGGAAATTATAATTTGGTTATTGAACTGAGGAACAAAAATAATGAGATTCTAGATGCAAGAAAAACATTATTTCAAGTGAATAATACGCTACAAACATTTGATGAGCAATTGCTAGCTATGATTTCAGGAGAGAATTCGTTTGTGAATAAATTTAGCGATGATTCACTAACAAGCTTAATTAGTTGTGTTTATCCCATAGCAAGCCCTTCAGAAAGAGCCTTTATCAAGAATTCACTTCCTACGGCTAGTGAAGATGAAAAAAGAAGATTTTTAAACTATTTCTGGAAATCCAAGGATGCTTATGACCCTGAAAATGCTTGGAAAACATATCAAATTGAAGTAATTAAAACCAATAATAGTTTTGGAAATAAATACGTTCCAGGTTATGCTACTGATATGGGGAGGGTGTATTTACAGTATGGTCCTCCAAATACCATAGCCGATCAAGAATATGAAAGCGGTGGCGGAAGACATGAAGGTGCTGTTCCTTATCAAATTTGGCATTATTACGAAATTGGGAACCAGAGAAATGGTAAATTTGTTTTCTATAATCCTCATCTTATTCATAAAGGATACACTTTGTTGCATTCAAACGTAGTTGGAGAAATTAGCAATACACATTGGCAATCCTATTTACATCGAGATCAATTGCAAAATATTGATGCTCCCGATAATGATAGATACGAAGGTCGCTCTGGTGAATTATATAATAACCCAAGATAGAGACCACTCAAAAACAAACCTTTTATGTTAAAAGTTGCAGTGGTTATTCTGAATTGGAATGGCAAAAGTTTCCTTCAGAAATTCCTTCCCTCTGTCCTGAAAAATATTCCATACTATGCGGAATTATTTGTAGCTGATAATCACTCATCAGATGACTCTGTAGAATTCTTAAAGGAAAACTATCCTCAAGTTCATTTAGTGATAAACAGTGAAAATGGAGGGTATGCAAAAGGTTATAATGAGGGACTAAAGCAAATAGATGCTCAATATTACGTCCTGTTAAATAGTGATATTGAAGTCGGCCCCAATTGGATAGAGCCTATTGTTCAATTGATGGATGGTGATGCCCAGATAGCAGCTTGTCAACCTAAGATTTTATCCTTTCATCAGAAACAAGAATTTGAATATGCTGGTGCTGGAGGAGGTTATATTGATAAATATGGCTATCCATTTTGTAGAGGACGTATATTTCAAGAGATAGAAGAGGATCACCAACAATTTGATGATTCGATAGAGGTTTTTTGGGCCAGTGGAGCCTGCATGTTTGTGCGTGCAGAACATTATCATGAATTGGGAGGTTTGGACGATGATTTCTTTGCACATATGGAGGAAATCGATTTTTGTTGGCGTGCTAAGAATGCTGGGTATAAGATTTTTTATGAAGGAAAATCGGTAGTTTATCATGTTGGTGGTGGCACATTGCATAAAAGTAATCCTAAAAAAACATATCTTAACTTTAGAAATAATTTTTATCTCTTGTATAAAAATCTAGAGGGTAAAAGACTTATCCCTGTTTTTTTCTGGCGTTTGGTTTTGGATGGAGTCGCAGGGATAAAATTTTTCATTGATGGAGATTATAAAGACACCTATGCCATTCTTAAAGCTCATCTTAAGTTTTACTGTTCACTCCCGTCTTTATATCAAAAGAGGAGGGATCTGAATCAAAATAGGGTTTCGATGATGTATCAGAGAAATATAGTATACGAGCACTTTGTGAAAAAGATCAAAAAATTCAACTCTCTGCAGAAAGACCGTTTTAGTTAAGCCATTTTTTCCGATTTTTGTAATCCATGAAAAGAGGACATCTACAAACTTACCCCATAAAAATTTTACTAGCTTTTGGTGAAGCCATTAGTGGCAATGAAAAGTTTTTCCATTTCTTGATGGAAAATAAGTACCCAGAACTTGGTGTTTTGGCCAAGTCGATTAGAGGAGGGGAGGAAAGTGTAAAATGGTTGTTGAAAAATGGCTATCCACAATTTGCAGTTTTCGATAGTGCCATCCATAACGATAAAAAAGCCATTATGTGGCTGTATAAATATAATTTTAAGTTTCTGATTCGTTTAGCTGATGCCTCTCGCGGTACTCCTATAGCACTTAAGTGGTTCGAGAAAAATGATTTAAAAGTTTTCGTAGTGATAGCCAAAAAGATAGAGTCTTTTGTTAGTCAGCAAACTTTTGATGTTCATAAGAGGAGGTTTTAACTCATTTTGTTTCTGGTTTACTGCGTTTTTTTTTTATACTCATAATCTGGTTTTTGATTTTCCTTCCTCATCAATTTTATTATTTTAGTATCTTTGGAAATCACTTAAAGAAAAACGCATGATTAAGAAAAATACTTTTATTTTGGCATTCCTAGTTTTTTTTAGCCTAGGAAGCATTGCCCAAGTAGGGTTGAATCCTACAAATCCAGAATTTACTAAAGCTATTCAAAATCAGCATATAAAAGCAGAAAGTGAAATAGAGGCAGGTGGTATTCCTTTTCCTGTTAAGTTAGGGTATGCAGCATTCTCGTCAAATTCCTCTAAAGATTTTCCGAGTTCCTATGATTTAAGAGGATTGGGAGTGTTACCTCCTGTAAAAACCCAGTCATCTGGCGGGTGCTGGGCTTATTCATCTATGTCTACAGTGGAATCTAGAATGTTAGTTTTGGAGCAAGGATTGTATAATTTGTCTGATAATAATCTCAAATATTGTCATGAGTTTTTCCCTGGGCGTTCCACAAATGGTAATGCATGGATGGCGACAGCCTATTTTGCTCGTCAATCTGGGCCTTTACTAGAGGAGCAGGATCCTCATCCCGGGGGCACATCAGAACCTGGGGTGAATTGTCCTGTGGGAGAAGCTCCCGCTTTTTTAGTGAGAGAATCTAGGTATCCACCTGGTGATATGAATTCCATTAAGCAGTTGATTATGGACAATGGTTCGGTATGGTCTTTGATATATTATAATGCGACATATTTTAATGATGCTGAAAATACTTACTATTATGGTGGAACCCATGAAGTAAATCATGTATTTAACATAGTAGGTTGGGATGATAATAAAGTCACTGATGGTGGCGTTGGTGCATGGATATGCCAAAATACTTATGGAACTTCTTGGGGTGAGGATGGTTTTGTTTACACAAGCTATAATGACAGTCAGTTTTTGATTTATAATGCTTATTTCCCCAGTTTTGAGATCTATAGTGAGGATAGTCGAGTATTATTGTATGATGAGTTAGGGAATTATTCTAGCTATGGTTATGGAAGTGAAGACGGGTATGCTTTAGTGAAATATGAAGTTACAGAGAATCTGTTCATCGATAAGCTTGGTACTTATGCTATGGCTTATGGAACAGGTATTGAAATGGAGATATATTCAGATTTTGATGCTGTTTCTGGTGTTTTAAGTAATCAGATTGGGCAAGTCTCAGCTAAAACAACTGAACATCCTGGTCTATATACTTATGCTTTAGATGAGCCTATTTCTGTACTTATGGGGAGCGAATTATATATCAAAGTAAAATACAATACCCCTTCTTATGATTGGCCAATACCAGTGGAGATGTATTTAGAAACCTATTCTGACCCATATATAGAATCCGGAGTAGCTTGGATTAGTGGTTCAGGCAATGATGGAGATTGGTTATCAGTTGGTGAGGATACTGACTATAAAATAGACTTATGCATAAATGTGTATGGAACTTATAATCCAAACGCAGTTCCTTTATCTAATCATATCATTATGGTAATGATGATGGGATTGTTGGCGGTTTTTAGCGTTAGAATTCTTTTAAAGAAGTAGAAGATATTTATTTATTAAGAGGGAGCTTGACCATAAAACAAGCTCCTCCTTTTTTGCTGACCTCTACAGATATAGAACCACCATAGCTTTCGGCAGTACTCTTACAAAATCGAAGACCAATCCCAGTACCGGTTGGGGCCTTTGAATCGTCTTTACATTCTTTGGGTTTGGTGGTAAAGAAAGGGTCGAAAATACGAGCTAATAATTCAGGTGGAATTCCAGGGCCATTATCACTGACTTTAAAATAGGCCATTTGGTCTATGATTCCAGTTTCAATATCAATCTCTTTATTTTCATATTGATATAAAGCATCCATAGCATTTTTAACTAGGTTTTGAAATAGCTGAGATATTTCTGCAGTGATTACTTTAATAGGAAGAGGTTCTATAGATAAGTTGATTTCTTTTTTTACTTGATTTTTGAACTCTAAATCAACATTTAAGAAATCAATTTCCTGTTCAATAATTCTATTGAGATCAGTTATTTCAATCTCCTCATTATGGTCGGTTCGGCTCTTTTTTAGCATGGATTTTAAATCCTTTAATAGCGCCTCTAATTTTTCCTTGTTCAGCTTGTTCAGCTCCCATATTTCTTGGAGTTCATCATTTATACTGTCTTGTAAGTCACTTTGAGAAATTTCTTGTTCTATGCCGTCCTTCATCATATCTATAACATCCATACCATTAGCTACACTGGTAATAGGACCTCTAACATTATGAATAACACCTTGCATAAATTGAGCCAGAATACTTTCTCGCTCTTTAATGATAAGCTCTTGAGTTCTTTGCTCCACCATGTCTTCCAGTTCGTGGTTGTATTGCTCAATTTTATCACGGTCAAGTTTGGCTTGAAGGTGGTTGGTTACCCTGCCAATAACCTCAATGTCTTCGAATGGTTTGGTGATATAGTCTACGGCACCTAATTCAAAACCTCTGATTTTATCTTTAATATCGTGCTTGGCACTTAAGAAAATGATAGGTATATGTTTTAAATCAGGGTTGGCTTTTAATTTTTCACAAATACTAAAGCCATCCTCATCAGGGAGCATGATATCTAATAGGATGATATCTGGAGTTTTCTTGGCAAGTAGCTCAAAAGTCTCTTTACCATTCGTTGTTAATGCAAATGAATAGCCCTGATTTTTGAGAATGTTTCCTAAAACTTGTATGTTTTGTGGGACATCGTCTACTAGTAAGACAAGAGAGTTTTTGGTTGCCATGATATTAATCTAATATTTGCTAGGGTTCTTTATTAAGGTTCTTCAAATTAAAGAACATATAAATTTAAGAAATATTATATAAACTCCAAGAAAATGATTTAAAATAATTAAACTATTTGTGCATATAAGTCAAAAGAATCAACTTGTGTGATTTTTGCTTGATAGAATTTCCCTACTTGTAAATCACAACTATCATATTCTATTAAAACTTCATTATCTACTTCTGGAGAGTCAAATTCTGTTCTACCCACGTAGTGCTCGTCCTCTATCCGATCTATAATTACCTTGTAAGTCTTTCCTAGCTTATTTTGATTGATTTCTAGGCTGATACCTTGCTGAAGTTGCATGAGTTCTTCTTTTCTCTCTAGTTTCACCGCCTCCGGTACGTCATCCTTGAGATCGTAGGCCGTAGTGTTTTCCTCGGGAGAATAGGTAAATACACCCATTCTATCGAACCTTGAATCTTTTACGAATTCTTTTAATTCTTGGAACTCCTCTTCTGTTTCACCTGGGAAACCAACGATAAGGGTCGTTCTAATGGCTACACCAGGAACGGTTTCTCTCATCTTATTTACTAATCCTCTAGTGGTTTCTGAATTATGATTTCTCTTCATGTCTCTAAGTACTCTATCGTTAATGTGTTGAAGAGGAATATCCACATAGTTTGCTATTTTCTTTTCAGAATTCATGAGTTCTAAAACATCAAGAGGGAAGTTGTTAGGGTAGGTATAGTGGAGTCTTATCCATTCTATGCCTTTAATCTTAACCAATTCGCGAAGCAACTCTGCTAAGGCTAGTCTTTTATAGATATCTATTCCATAAGAAACTAGGTCTTGAGCAATTAAAATCAACTCCTTAACCCCTTTTGCAGCTATAGAACGGGCTTCTTTTACCAAGATATCCATATCAATACTTTTGTGTTTTCCTCTAATTTTAGGAATGGCACAAAAGGCACAGGTTCTATTACAGCCTTCAGATATTTTTAAATAGGCATAATGAGAAGGGGTAGTTAATTCTCTTTCACCTACCAACTCATCTCTATATTCTACACCAATGCCCTCCGTGATTTTCTTGATGTCGGCATCGGTAGCTCCATAATATCCATCCACTTCTGTAATTTCTGAAGGGAGCTCGTTTTTATATCTTTCCGAAAGGCAGCCCATCACATATACCTTGTCCAGATGACCAGCTCTCTTGGCGTCAACAGCATTTAGTATCATATCAATGCTTTCTTCCTTGGCATCTGCAATAAATCCACAGGTATTGATGATAACAGCATCGTAATCTTCATTATCCTGCTCATGCATCACTTGAATTTTATTGGCTTTAAGCTGGGCCATTAGATGTTCTGAATCCACTAGGTTTTTGGAACATCCCATGGTTATTACATTTATCTTCTTAGGTATTTGTTTGGTCTTCATCTTCGATTATTTACAATGTTTTAATAAATCGGCTAGGTTAGGGCGACCTAAATCCTGAGCTTTTTGGTAATCTTCACAGCTTTTATCTCTCTCGTTTAAATAAAACCAAGCTCTTCCTCTGTTAAAATAGGCGTCATCATATTTGGGGTTATTTTCAATAGCTTTTGTGAAATATTCAATAGCAGTATTATAATCCCGAAAATTCATATAACAATTTCCACAAGAATACAATAAAAGCGCATCGTTTGGAACATATTCCAATCCTTTTTGAAACTCAATTAAGGCAGCTTCTGAATCACTATTAATTAAGTGTTTTCTTCCTATTTCATAATGTTTTTCTGCTTTCTCTTGAGGAGGAGTACAGGAGTTCAATAGAATTAAAAAAATAATATTAAAATATAGAAATGTTCTTATCTTCATTATTTTACTTCTCTTACTAAGTACATATATACTGGAAAGTGATCACTATATCCACCTTGGAACTTATTTCCTACAAAGGAACGTTTAGGATAACCTTTATATTTTCCTTCTTGATTGATCATATAGGGTTTCTTAAAGATTTCAGACTTGAAATAGGTCCATGTACTACGATCTTCAGCAACTAAGGCTGGTGTCATAATGATTTGATCAAATAAATTCCAAGAATCTCTATAAGCCAATGAACCAATACCCTTTTTATATTTGGTCATAAATGGATTATAAAAATATCCTTCAGATAATTTTGATTTGTCATCTGTTGCTTTTAGGTGTTTTGCTACGCTAATATCAACAGGATCATCATTTAAATCGCCCATAATCATCACTTTTGCATTTGGATTGAGAGCCAATAAAGAATCCGCCAACGAGCGACTTAAATCTGCTGCGGCTACACGTTTTGGTCTAGAACGTTTTTCTCCACCACCTCTACTTGGCCAGTGATTGACTTGAAAGTGAACTTCTTCGCCTTTTAATAAACCAGTAACCACCAATTGATCTCTAGATTTAAAATTAGTATCAGCCATCATAAATGGAGCAGAATAGCTATTTGTGAGTTCAAAATAATCAGGATTATAAACCAAGGCCACGTCAATTCCTCTTCTATCAGGTGAGTTATAATGCACAACTTGATAGTTTCTATCTTTTAAAGCATCTGTTTTTACTAAATCTTCTACAACAAATCTGTTTTCTATTTCAGAAATACCAAAAATAGCTAATCCATCAGGAGTTTTGTCTGTAGCTATCTCTGATAGTACTCTAGCCATCTGATCTAGTTTGTAATAATATCTCTCTGCATTCCATTTTTTAGCACCATTGGGTAGGAAGTCACCTTCTGCAACGCCTTCTGAATCAATGGTGTCGAAGAGGTTTTCTAGATTGTAATAACCTATGGCGACAATTTCGTATTGCTGTGCTTTAGATTCGAAAGAAGTTAATGAAATACTAAAGACCATGAAAATAGTCAGGAGCTTAGAAATAATATGTTTCATATTTTTTATGTTTACTAAATTTTGGGCAAATTTAATTGATTCTTTCAACGAAAATAACTTTCAAGTGTTATTAATTTAATTATTTTTGTTGCCCCCAATTTATAGGGTAATCAAAAATCAAAAAAATATGCGTGAAATAAAATGGATTTTACTATTCCTGTTCATTTCAGCCTTATCTTTTGCACAAGTAGATACTAAAGTGGATACTTTAAAAATGGAAATGAAAGAGGATAATTCCTCTGCTTCTGTTGTGGTGATAAGTCAAGCTGAGTTGGATGGAGATGAAGAGTCGACAGATATTTCGGGGATTTTACAGTCTTCCAAAGATATTTTTGTATCGACTGCGGGCTACACATTAGGTGCAGCAAGATTCAGAATCAGAGGGTATGATTCTGATAATGCTAGTGTTAATATGAATGGAGTAAGTTTGAACGACATGGAGTCAGGAAGAGTATATTGGTCTTCGTGGGGCGGTTTAAACGATGCTTTAAGGAACAGTGAAGTCCTTAATGGGATTACTTCTGCTCAGTTTTCCTATGGTGGCGTTGGTGGAGCTACCAATATGGAAGCACGTGCTTCAAGTTACTCTCCCACTACTAAATTAACTTATTCATTCTTGAATAAATCGTATAATCAACGATTGATGTTTACTTATGCTACAGGAATGCAGGAAAATGGTTGGGCTTTCACTTTCAGTGGCTCTCGACGTTGGGCTCAGGAAGGATATGTTCAAGGTAATTCTTATGATGCTTATGCTTATTTCCTATCTGTAGAGAAAAAAATTAATAATAAGCATTCCATTGGATTTATTGGCTATGGTGCTCCTAGTAAAAGAGGAAAAGGCTCTGCATCTGTACAAGAAGCTTACGATTTAAGTGGTAATAATTATTATAATCCAAATTGGGGTTATCAGAACGGCGAGAAAAGAAATGCTCGTATGTCTAATTTTCATAAACCCATGCTGATTTTAAGTCATTACTGGACCATTGATGAAGATACAAAGCTTACCACATCAGCTTCATATATGTTTGGTAGAGGTGGTGGAACTGCTTTAAACTGGGTTTCGGGTAACGATCCTCGTCCAGATTATTATAGGAATCTTCCAAGCTACTATGCCGAAACGGATCCTGCTCATGCAGCCTATTTGACCGATCAATGGGAGAATAATGAGGCATTTAGACAATTAGATTGGGATTATTTCTATCAAGCCAACTCCGATGAATTTGCAAATATTGAGAATGCAAATGGAATTGAAGGAAATACAGTTTATGGAAAAAGATCTAATTATATTATAGAAGACAGAAGAAGTGACAGTAAGAAAATGAATCTGACTTCTACTTATAATTCTAGAATCAATGAAGATATGATTTTCTCTGGAGGTATCGATTTAACCAATTATAAAGGAGATCGCTATACTGTTGTAGACGATTTATTGGGTGGCGATTTTTATTTGGACGTTAATAAATTTGCGGAAAGAGATTTTTCTGATCCTAGTTTTGCACAATCTGATTTAAATAATCCAAATAATGTGGTTAAAGTTGGTGATATCTTTGGATATAATTACACCGCCAATATCAATAAATATATGGCATGGGCACAAATGGCTTTTGAATATCAAAAAGTGGATTATTATGTGGGTGCCAATGTTTCTTACGATCAGTTTTGGAGAACAGGTCATATGCGTAATGGTTTGTTTCCAGAGGATTCTTATGGAGATTCTAAAAAGAATAACTTCTTAAACTATGGTGCTAAAGGTGGGGTGACCTATAAAGTATCGGGTCGACATTATTTAAGTGCCAATGCATTATACCAAACCCGAGCGCCTCAGTTCCGTAATTCTTATCTTTCTGATAGAACCAGAGACCAAGTGGTTGATAATTTAACCAATGAAAAAATCTCTTCTGCTGATTTGAATTATGTGGTTAAGATGCCTGGCTTTAATGCTAGAGTTTCTGCTTACTATACTAAGTTTGCCGATAAAACATGGAGTAGAAGTTTTTATCATGAAGATTTGAAAAACTTTGTGAACTATAATATGACTGGTTTAGATGAGCGTAATATGGGACTTGAATTAGGAGCCCAATATGAAATTATCACAGACCTTAAAATTAATGTAGTGGCTGCAGTGGGTGAAAATATTTATGATTCTCGTGCACAGTCGACCATTACTTTAGATAATAGTAGAGCAGTTTTGAGTAACCGTACTGTATATCTTAAGAATTATTATGTTGGAGGAAGCCCTCAGACAGCATTATCTGGTGGATTAAATTATAAAACACCTTTCTTTATGTATATTGGCTTTGATGTGAACTATTTTGATAGGGCTTATTTACCTATCAATCCAGATAGAAGAACAGCGGAAGCGGTTGCGGGTATTGAACCCACATATCCTACTTATGATATGATTCTGGATCAAGAAAGATTACCCAGTGCGGTAACTCTTGATGCAAATATTGGTAAATCTTGGAGAATAGATTATAAATATTTTATCAATATCAATTTCTCTGTTAATAATATCTTGAATAATCAAGAGGTGATAACAGGTGGATATGAGCAATTTAGATACGATACAGAAGATATCAATAAGTTCGCCAATAAGTATTATTATATGTATGGAACTACCTATTATTTAAATGTTAGTTTCAGATTTTAATGAAAAAGGAAAAAATTAGAGAAATGAAAAATATATTATTAAAGATTTCAAGTATTGCTATTGTTCTGCTATTATTAGTGGGAATGAATAGCTGTGTAAAAGACGAGTTTGATACTCCACCATCACAAAATATCCCAGTAGGTGATATGGTGACGGTAGCTGATTTATTGGCCTCTGCTACTAGTGCTCCTCAAAAAGTTACTGAAGATAAATCCTTATATGGTGTCATAACCATGGGGGAGCAAAATGGTAACTTATATAAGGAAGCTTATATGCGTGATGCTACTGGAGGAATTAAATTAAGCTTATTATCATCTACTAGTCTTGCGGTTGGTGATTCTGTTCGTATTTATATGAACGGAGCTAGGTATTATAATGATAATGACCAAATTACTATTGACTCATTAGAAACCACCTATAATTTGATTAAAATTTCGGCTGGTAAAACTGTTAAACCTATTGATGTTACTATTTCTGACATTAATACAGGCGCTTATATTGGTCAATTGATAAAATTAAGTGGGGTGCAGTTTATAAATGGGGAGTTAGGTAAAACATATGCTGATGCTCAGGCTCTTGTTACTGAAAACCGTACAATAGAAGATTGTACAAGCTCAACTATTGTTAGAACAAGTGGCTATTCAAACTTTGCTGGTGATTTAATTCCTGAAGGTAATGGGACTTTAATAGCTATTGCTTCAAGTTATAGAGGAACTTCTCAACTATATATTAGAGATGTTGAAGAGGTAGTGATGAATGGTGAAAGATGTGGCGATGAGCCTGGTGGTAGTTGGGAAGTTAATTCTTCAATTAAAGCAGTAAAAGATTTATATCAAGGTTCAAGATTGCAAATAGAGGATGAATTAGTATTTGAAGCCACTGTTACCGCTAATGACCAGTTTGGTAATTACTATAAAACACTTGTAATTCAGGATTCGGAAAGAGGTGTTGAAGTTAAAATAAACGATTACGATTTATTTTTAACTTATACTGTAGGACAAAAATTATTAGTGAGTTGTAAAAATTTATACCTTGATGCTTATGGTGGGGTTGTTCAATTAGGTAGTGTTTATGATGATAATGGTGAAGAGAAATTCGGCGGAATCGATCCAGCTTTCCTTTCTTCTCATGTTCAGCTTGCCGATGGAGGTGTAGCTTTATCTCCAACAGTATTAGAAATAAATAATCTTACTGAGGATTATTTAGGAATGTTGATTGAATTACAAAATGTTCAATTTGTAGATGCTGATTTGAATGAAACATATGCTGATATGGCAAATAATTATTCAGCAAATAGAACTTTAACAAATTGTGATGGAATTCAAACCATTGTAAGAACTAGTTCTTATGCTGATTTTGGTGGTAGTCAAATTGCTCAAGGCAATGGTTCTTTTATTGGTATTCTTAGTGCATATAATGGAAGTTATCAATTCCTTATTCGTGATGTAAATGATCTTGATATGAATGGTCAGCGTTGCGATGTAGGCGGCGGCGGTGGCGGAGTTGAACCTGTCGACGAAATCAATGAAACTTTTGAAGGTGCTGTTGATTATTCTGATATCGCAATAGATGGTTGGACTACTTTAAATGTTCAAGGAGATAGAAACTGGCAAGGTAAAACTTATAATACTGATAAATATGCACAAGCAACAGGTTATAATTCTGGATTAGATGTTATGGAAACTTGGTTGATTACTCCTCCTGTTACTAATATTGGAACTAAAAAGTTAAGCCTAAAAACAGCAAAGGCCTTTTGGGCTCATACATCAGGAAGTCCATTAACAGTATTGGTTTCTGAAGATTTCGATGGAGAAAACTTTGAGACAGCCAACTGGACAGAGATTAATCCTGTATTAGCTGGAGAGTCTGATGCTGATAATGCTTGGATTGAATCAGGTGATTATGATCTTACTGCCTTTAGTGGTAATGCCGCTATTGCTTTTAAATATTTAGGTAGTGGTACAGAATCTACTTCTTACCGCCTTGACGATATCGTTGTGAGCACCGAAGGTGGCTCTGGCGGTGGCGGAGGTGGTGGAGGCGGTGGAAGCACCGTTGACATGATCGATGAGCAATTTAACTCTGCAGTTAACTACGAAGATATCAACCTCGAAGGTTGGGTAAATGTAAATGTAGAAGGCGACCGCATGTGGCAAGGTAAAGAATATGATACTGAAAAATATGCACAATCAACTGGATATAACTCAGGTGTGGATTATATGGAATGTTGGTTGATTACTCCTATGATTTCTGATATCGGTTCTAAGTCGCTTAGCTTAAAAACAGCGATGGCCTATTGGGCACACTCTGGTGAACCATTAATGATTATGGTTTCTACTGATTATGATGGTGAAAATTATGCAAGTGCTACATGGACAGAGATTGATGTGACTACAGCATCTTCTTCTGATTCTGATCACGCTTGGATAGATTCTGGAGCAGTTTCTTTATCTGCATTTAGCGGTGATGCTGCCATTGCTTTCAAATATGTTGGAAGCAATACAGAATCAACTTCTATTCGTTTAGATGATATCTTGGTACAATAATCACTAAGTTTAAAATTTTAAAACCCCATGCTTTCGAGTATGGGGTTTTTTTATTTGTTGTTACCGCCAAACAAAAAAAACAACTGTGCGGAGATTAATAGTTTTAATCAGAGCATATTTTGTGGAGAAAGTTTCTTTTGCGGAGAATATGAAGTATATTTGTCGCATAAATTGCGGAGAATGAAGATTTTTATACACGAAAAAGAAAACTGGACTGATTTCATTTGGGATAATAAGAAAGTGATGATTAAACTAGGTGAAGCTAGAAATCAACAAGGACGACTTTTGGGCAAAATGGAGTCGCTGGGCTTTGATTTGCAAAATGAAGCAGTATTGAATACGCTTACTTTAGATGTTATAAAATCATCTGAAATCGAGGGTGATTTTTTAGAAATAGAACAAGTGCGTTCTTCAATCGCTCGTAGGCTTGGGCTCAACATTGCAGGTGCTGTAGAATCGGAGCGCTATATTGAAGGGATAGTTGAAATGATGCTTGACGCTACACAAAAATACGATTTGGCTTTGACTAAAGACAGGTTGTTTGGTTGGCACGCAGCTCTCTTCCCAACAGGATGGAGTAAGCTTTATAAAATCACAGTTGCCGATTGGAGAAAAGACACGACTGGCCCTATGCAAGTTGTATCAGGACCTATGGGTAAAGAGAAAGTTCACTATCAAGCTCCAAGTTCTGACAGAATAGAATCTGAAATGAAAACATTTTTAAATTGGTTTGAAAATGAACATGGAATAGATTTGGTTTTAAAAGCAGCTATTGCTCATTTATGGTTTGTAACAATTCATCCATTCGACGATGGAAACGGAAGAATCACAAGAGCAATAACAGATATGACATTAGCACGTTCTGATAAAAGTATTAGGCGGTTTTACAGTATGTCAGCGCAAATAAGAATGGAGAGGAAACAGTATTATGAGAAACTTGAAAAAGCACAAAAAGAAAATTCAGATATAACAGAATGGATTTTGTGGTTTTTGCAATGTTTAATTAATGCTATTGAGTCTACAGAAGAAACATTATCGAAAATACTTAATAAAGCAGAATTTTGGAAATTGAATTCAGCCACAATTCTTAATAACAGGCAACAAAAAATAATAAACAGATTGCTTGACGGATTTGATGGAAAGTTGACAAGCTCGAAATGGGGAAGAATTAACAAGTGTTCACAGGATACAGCTCTTCGAGATATTCAAGATTTGATAAAGAAGGATATATTACAAAAAGAAGCAAGTGGTGGACGCAGCACAAATTATGAATTGAAAGAAATGCCAGACGGTATCATGCGGAAAAAAATATTGCTTAGATAGTGCTAAATTTGACAAAATCATATTTGAATTTGTCAAAAGCAGTTATGGACTATTTTATCTTGAAATAAGGCGGTGGTGTATACGGCAATAGGTAGTGGGCTATATTATCATATAGGGTCTTCGAAACTTAAAGAGGAACCAGATGGGCCATTGATGTTCAAGCAAGTCCATTAAATAAATTATTATGCATAGATTTTATAAGAGATTAAGCAATTGGTCAACGATATTGATAGTTTTCTTATTTGTGTTAATTTTCTTTTTTGAAGATGAATTTTCAGCTCAAATCACAAATATACTATACGGTGCCTTTATAGTTTCTTGGATAGCTTTGCCTTTTGCTGAGATTATGAAGTATAAAAACAAATGAAAATGAAAAAACATATCATACACTTAGGTATTTATCTTGCTTATAATATTCATCAAGTTATAAATATAATTTTTGCTTTCTCTCTAGTTTTTCTTGTTCCAGCTCGCTCGGATTTGCAATCCGAGTGTATATTATACTCAAAACATTTATACTTTTGTTTGATGTTAGACAGTTAGGAGAATAATGAGCTCAAATGACTATTATTGGGTCACATTAAAAACTATGGGGAATCCTTATCTTAGCTGACAAAAATTAAGTTTTGGAATTAACAATATTACAAGAGTTTTTACCCGCATTTATCTTAGATTATTTTGAGGTAAAAGAGTTTTACA